>JBAYTU010000018.1:0-47832 GCA_041675465.1 Terrimicrobiaceae bacterium
CGCATGAAATCAAAACGCCCCTCGCCTCGATCCGCGGTGCCGCGGAAATCCTGGACCAGGGACCGGAGCCGGGCGTGCGCAAAAAGTTTCTCGGGAACATTTTTGCCGAGGTCGACCGGCTGTCTGCGATCGTCACCAACTTCCTCGCGCTGTCCCGCATCGAGAGCGCCCCGGCGGACCCGACCGCGCGGGCCTCATTGCCGGAGGTCGCCGCCCAGGTGGCCGGCGTCTTCAGCAGCCGCGCACAAGCGACCGCATTTGAAACCAGTCTTTCCGACGAGCCCTGCTGGATCGGGATCCCCCCCGAACAGCTGCGACGCATGATGGAGGCGCTGCTCGAAAATGCCTTTCAGTTCACCCCTTCCGGAAAGAAGGTTCTCCTCACAACCTCAGGGGCATGCTTCGCCGTTCGCGACGAAGGGCCCGGAATCCCCCTCGATCTCCAATCAAAAATCTTCGACCGCTTCTTTACCACGGTGAACCCCTTGACGGGTCGGCGCGGCACCGGCCTCGGCCTGGCAATCGTCAAATCGCTAGCAGCCCGCTATCAGGCCCGTATCGAGGTCGAGAGCACTCCGGATACGGGGACGTCCGTGAGCGTGCACTTTCCTGAAGCCTCCGGGCACTGATCGCCGTCAGATTTTTTCCTCGCGGCTCCTTCCCGTTGGACATTCGCCGGCACCTCGGCGAAAAGTGAGGGCGCATGCAAGACTTTACGTTTCTGCAGGATCTCTCGACCGTGATGATTGTGGCAGCGCTCGCCACCATCATCTTCCGGCAATTCAAGCAGCCGGTCGTGCTCGGATACATCCTGGCGGGAGCCATCATCGGACCGCACACGCCTCCGTTTCCACTGATCACCGACGAGCATGCGATCGAAACGCTGGCGCAGCTCGGAGTGATTTTTCTCATGTTCTCGCTGGGGCTGGAATTCAGCCTGCGCAAGCTGCGGAAGGTGGGGGCCACGGCACTGATTGCTGCGTCATTGGAGATCCTGCTGATGATTGTCGTGGGCTACGAACTGGGACGAGCCTTTGGCTGGAACACGATGGACAGCGTCTTCCTCGGCGCGATTCTGTCCATCTCCTCGACGACCATTATCATCAAGGCGCTGGAGGGGCTGGGGAAAACCAAGGAACACTTCGCGGAGTTGATTTTTGGCATTCTGATTGTCGAGGACATCCTCGCCATCGTCATGATCGCGCTCCTCTCGGGGTTTGCCGTGAGCGGGGGAATCGAGCCCGGAGAAGTCGGCAGGACCGTGCTTGGGCTCTCGTCGTTTCTCGGGATACTTCTCGTGGCGGGGCTCATTGCGGTTCCCCGGCTTCTCAATTATGTCAGCCGGTTCAAGAGTGATGAAATGCTCCTTGTCACTGTGGTGGGGCTCTGCTTCGGCGTATCCCTCGTCACCGTAAAGCTCGGCTACAGCGTGGCGCTTGGGGCATTCCTGATCGGGGCCATCATTGCGGAGGCGAGACAAATCGCGAAGGTCGAGGCCCTCATGCATCCCGTCCGCGATCTCTTCAGCGCGGTATTTTTTGTCTCGATCGGCCTGCTCATCGACCCGGCGCTTATCCTCAAGTATGCCTGGCCGATCCTGATCATCACCGCAGTGGTGGTGGCCGGCAAAGTTTTCACCTGCACGCTGGGCTGTTTTCTTTCGGGAAACGATACCCGCACCTCCATGAAGGTGGGCATGGGGCTGGCGCAGATCGGCGAGTTCTCCTTCATCATCGCCACGCTCGGGCTCACGCTCAAGGTCACCAGCGACTTCATCTATCCCATTGCGGTGGCGGTCTCGGCGCTCACCACGCTGCTCACCCCTTATCTGATCCGCAGTTCGGACAGTGTCGTGCACCTCATTGACAAGCTGGCTCCGCGCTCCCTGCTCGACACGATGGAAACCTACACAAAATGGGTGGGAGGCTCCGACCGGCAGGCGCAGGGGAATGCCGGACGGAAAATTCTCACAAAGCTGGGAATGCAAATCGCTGTCAACCTTCTCCTCATCACGGGAATATTTATCGCTGCGGCCTATCTGCATCGGAAAGCCACGGTTGCCTGGCCGAATTTCACCGGCGGCGATGACGGCGTAAAAGCCGTCCTGTGGGTTGCCGCGCTGATCGTGAGCTTCCCCTTCCTCATCGCGGTCTGGCGAAAGATGGAAGCGGGGGCCATGCTCATCGCGGAGATCAGCGTGAATGCCCGGCCGGCGGATCCGGGGACAGGCACCTTTCAATCCGTCATATCCGGGGTGATCACCGTTGTCGGAACGGGAATCCTCATTCTGTTGCTCCTGCTCCTCAGTTCCACAATCCTCCCCTCGAGCAACGTGCTGATCCTCGGGCTGGCGGTTGTCGTGGTCTCCGGATTCCTTCTCTACCGCGTCTCCGTAAAGTTCTATGTCGGCGCCCAGTTCGCGCTGAACAAAACCTTATCAACCCCGCCGGATCCGGCCCCTTCCCAACATCAAACCCTGCCGCTGCTCCTGAGACATGCACGATTGGAGACGATCGAGGTTCGGGCGCATACTCCTGCGGCGGGAAAGATGATTTCTGAACTGCGATTGCGATCCGAGACCGGGGCCAGCGTGGTGGGCATCGAGCGCGATGGCGAGGGCATCGTAAACCCGTCCCCCAATGAGGAGCTTCAAACCGGGGACCAGCTCCTCCTCATCGGGACCGCCGGACAACTTGCCGCCGCAAAAAAGCTGCTTTCGGCGAGCGTCAGGAACTCCTGAATTCGAACCCTTCTGCCGCTGCACCGGTGGAGAAAATGTGTCCGGGCAGCCCCGTTCAGCGGGAAATCCTTGCAGGATTTTTGGTTTTTTGAGACGCGCGATTTTCACGGGAATTTCACAATAGCTTCATCAGGATTTCATGCAGAGCGGCCAGCATGCGCTCATGAGATTCCACTTCCTGCTCCTTGCGGCCTTCTCCCTCGCAGTGCAACTGCGCGCCGGCGACCTTGCCGACGCTGCGGTCACGCTCCCCTATACGGAACTGCGGGCTTTGATCGAAGCGGGAAAGAAACCCGCTCCTCCGGAATACCCGCTCCCGTTTGCCGTTCTCTCCGCCCATTACCGCCTTGCGCCGGGCGGAACGACCCTGTCGGGAACGGTGGCCTTTGATGTCCGGTCATTCCGCGAGGGGGGGCTCCTGATCCCCTTGATCTCCGATTCCCTTGTCGTCTCGCGAATTGAACCGGCGGACGCCTCCATCGTTATCAAAGATGGCTACTTCAACCTGGTCGTGGATGGGTTGAAACGCCAGTCCGTCACACTCCATCTCGACTGGAAGGGGAAGAAGGATGGCGAAACGACCGCATTCCAATGCGGAATTCATCCGGCAGCCATTTCGAATCTCGTTCTCTCTCCTGTTCCGCAGGGCGTGAATGTGGACGTCGCTGGTGCCGTGGAGGATTCAAAGGCCGGCGTCTGGAACCTCGGCCCCAACAGCAGGCTGGAGATCCGGATGGCACAGAAATCGACCGTGAAGGCCGACTCCGTGGTTGCCATGCCGGCCGTTGTCCGGGAAGCGAACTCTGCGATGCGGATCGTGTCCGATGGCACCTTCTTCAACTCCACCACGTGGAAGATCCGGCACAACACCGCCGTGACCTGGAGGCTGGCGCTCGGCAGTGACACCCAGGTCGTATCGTGCACGGTCGCCGGCCGTCCGGCTGCGCCGGTGCTCATCGGGAACGACACCATCGAATTGCGGCTGCCCGAGTCGGATGCCGAAACAGCAGTGGAGATTGCCTACACCGGCAAAACCGCCGCATTCGCACCTGTGCGCGGAGAGTTCGCCGCGTCATTGCCCTCCACAGATCTTCTCGTGGAACGCTCGGACTGGCTGATTGTCCTCCCTTCCCCGTATTCCCCGCTCGCCGTCGAGGGAAATTGTGAGTTTGTCCCGGGCGATTCGAAAAATGAACTGCGACTCCGCAAAGAACTCTGCCGCGGAGAATCACCAGCCGTCCGCGTCTTTTACCAAAAAACTGAAACCACCAAAAAGCCATGACCGTCCTCCGCCTCTTCGCCATTCTGTTCATCACCGCCTGCACGACTGTTGCCTGGTTCATCCTGGGGACAGCGCTCAACATGCGCACCAGCCAATCCGGCATGAGCACGGCCCAATCCGTGCTCGGCGGCTGGGGCCCCCCGATCATGCAGGTCCACCCGCAAGCCTGGTATCAGTCACCCGGGGCGGGTGATGGGAAAGCACTGATCCGCCCATCGGGAAGCAAGGTGGACATCTCGCTGGCCCATGAGCCCCGCCAGAAGGGCCTCATGTGGTATCGCACGTTCGCGGCAGGCTTTCGGGGCGAATACACGTTCACCAATCCGACCCCGATCCCCCAGACGATCTACGTGCAATTCTCCCTTCCCTCCCCCGAGGCGGGATACAACGAGTTTTTGTTCACACTCAACGGCAAGCCCACCACAGCCAACGTCACGGGGAAGGAGCCGATCACCGAGGCGGTCGTCGTGGAAGCCGGGAAGACCGCCACCCTCGTCGTCGGCTACAAAACCCGCGGCCTCGACCGCTGGACCTACAGCTTCGGGCCCGAGTCCCGCGTGCAGAACTTCGCGCTCCACATGACGACGGACTTTGAAGATGTCGATTTCCCCACCGGCTCCCCCACTGAGCGCAAGCGCGCCGGCAGGGGCTGGGATTTGTCCTGGGCCTATCCCGACGAAATCGGAGCGCGCCCGGTGTCGATGGAGATGCCGAAGGTGCTGAACCCCGGCCCGGTGGCTTCGCGGATCACCTTCTTCTCTCCGGTCTCTCTCCTCTTCTTCTTCAGCGTGCTCGTCGTCATCTGCCTCATCCAGAAGGTCGACCTCCATCCCATGAACTTCTTCTTTCTGGCAGCCGGATGCTTTGCCTTCCAACTCCTCTTCGCCTACCTCGTCGATGTCATCCCGCTGGGCGTCGCGTTCGCCATCTCGTCCGCCGTGTCCCTCGCGATGGTCTCCGGCTACCTGTTCCTAGTCACGGGGTCGCGGTTTGCAAAATTTGCAGCGACCGCGCAGTTCGCCTACATGGTCCTGTTTTCCTACAGCTTCTTCTTCGACGGGCTCACCGGGCTCACGATCACCGTCGGCGCGATCATCACGCTCGGCATCCTGATGGTGACGACAGCAAAGGTGAACTGGTCGGAAAAGTTCACGCGAAAAACGGTTCCTCCGCCGATGGAAACCCACGCCTGATCGCAACATGACACGGCGTCAGTTCATCAAATCCGCGGCCTTTGCCTCGCTGGCGGTTCTCGCGAGCCCACGGGTGCTCGCCGGATTTCAATCCTGCATCGTCAACCGCAAAACAGTTTTCCTGAGAGGGCTGGATCCGGAGTATGATTGGATCCGCGTCGCGCTCCTCACCGATTTTCACCACGGCCCGCTGGTCACCGCACAAAGGATCCGGAATTCCGTGAAGCTGGCGAACTCGTTGAATCCGGACCTCATCGCGCTCGCCAGGGTCTTTGTCACAACGGGCGTCGGCCACAGCTTCCCGCCAATCCGCATGAACTGCCCCGCAGAGGTCGCCCTGCTGACTCTCAGACGCGGAGCAAGTCCGCCCGACCGCCGGGCTTGATGCCCGGCCCCCGTGACAAAATCGTCACAAACCCGGCTTTGTCTTCTTTGCCAGCCCGTGGCATATCTGAAAGAAAGGGGGCTGCTTGAAAAAAACTGTTCAGGAGTATATCGACGAAACGCCGATCTGGTCGGACGGGACCACCATCCCGCAGGTCCCCATGACGGTCATGCAGTGGCAGATCTTTGGGCTCGCCACAGCGGGCAAACTCTTTGAGGGCCTCGTGGTTTTCATGACCGGGGTCGCATTGCCGCTCATGACGATGGAGTTTCATTTGGGGGACGCGGAAAAAGGGATGGTCGGCTCCGCCACGCTTTTCGGGATTCTCATCGGGGCCACTGCCCTCGGAAGCCTTGCGGACCACCTGGGAAGGAAGCAGCTCTTCATCGCGGAGATGATCCTGTTCCTCATTTTCCTGGTGGCGATGACGTTCAGCCCGACGTTCCCGCTGCTCCTGCTCTATCTTTTCGGCATGGGCCTCGCGCTCGGCTGCGACTACCCGACCGCCCACCTGGTGATCTCCGAGAGCATCCCCAGCAACTGCCGTGGCCGCCTGGTGCTGAGCGCCTTCGCGTTCCAGGCCGTCGGGGCTTTGTTCGGGACAGCGATCGGATACATGATCCTCAAATCCCACGAAAGCATCGCCGACTGGCGCCTCATGTATGCCACGGCGATCATCCCGACGATCCTCGTCGTGATCGGGCGGTTTTTCATCACCCAGAGCCCGCAGTGGCTCATGTCGCGCGGACGGGTCGAGGAAGCGGAAAAGGCCATCCTGCGCCTGTTGAGGCGTCAGCCACCGTATCCGAGCAAAATTTCCCTCGAAGAAGTCCCCGACGACGAACCCGAACACGAGCGGCACAAGTCGAAATTCGCGAAACTCTTCAAAGGGAAAAACCGTCGCGCCACCATTCTGGCCTCGGTGCCCTGGTTTCTCCAGGATCTCGGGACCTACGGCATCGGGATTTTCACCCCCACGATCCTCGGCGCGATCCTCGGCCACACCAACCGCAGCGAGCCGAGCCTCGCAGCCGTCGTCCACAACGACATGATCGCAGCGAAAGGGGCCGCCTTTCTCGATGTGCTTCTCCTCGTCGGCATCGTCTGCGCGGTCTTCCTCGCCGACAAACTCGGGCGCATGAAACTCCAGGTCTTCGGGTTTTTCGGCTGCGCGGCCGGGCTTCTCCTCGCCGCATTTTCCACGCATCTGCCTCCCGGCACCGGACAAACCATCCTGATTTTCGGAGGGTTCATGCTCTTCAATTTCATGACGAACCTCGGCCCGAACGCGATGACGTATCTCATCGCCGGCGAAGTGTTCCCGACAAAAATCCGCGGATCGGGAGCCGGATTCGCCGCCTCCGTCGCAAAGATCGGTGCCGTGATGACCGCATTCCTCTTCCCCATCCTCCTGAACGATATCGGCACGGGCACCCTGCTTTATATCCTCGTGGGAACATCTGTTCTGGGTGCGGTCGTCACCTGGCGCTTCGGCATCGAAACCATGGGCGTGAACCTCGAAAATATCGGACGCCTCAAAACCTGAGGATTGGGGGAAGGCGAAGATTTTTGACAAATTTGGTATCGGCGGGCCAGATGATTGTGTCAAATGTCTTTGACCCATATTCCCATCTTCGAAGAAATCCAAGAAAGGTTGGGTGACAAGGGATTCGCAGGATCCGAATTTATGACGCAGGGGAGTATAAATGCGGCCCGGCAAGTCTCATCCGAGCGAAGGATGGCAGCCGTGCCCGCATCCGCCGGGGGTCCCCTCGGTCTGGATCGTTGCGTGACCGATGCCGAACTTTTCATGAAGCCCGTGCGCGATCTCGTGCAGAAACTCGTCCGTGTCCGTGATGCCGGAGACCTGCACATGCGCGCTCAGGGCGGTTTTGTTCGTGCTCAACGGCCAGACGTGAAGGTCGTGCATGCCGTCCACCCCGGGCCGGGCAAGCATCCAGGCCTCAAGCGCCTCGAGATCGACGCTTTTCGGTGCGGCGTTGAGCGCGAGGTTCAGGGATTCCGTTAGGAGTCCCCAGGAGCCCGCGAGAATCATGATGGCGATGGCGATTCCCGCCAGGGGATCGACGACGGTCCATCCTGTCAGGAGAACGACTCCGCCCGCAAGCACCACGCCAAGCGAAACCCCGGCATCGGCCGCCATGTGGATGAACGCTCCCCGGATGTTCACATCCCCCTTGCTGCCCTTCATGAAGAGAAGCGCGGTGGTCCCGTTGATGAGGATTCCCACGCCGGCCACGATCATCAGGGTTCCTCCCGGGACCTCCTCGGGATGGAGGAGCCTGCTGATGGATTCCCAGAAAATCAGCGTGACCCCCGCCACGAGCAGGAACGCATTGATCACAGCGGACTGGATGCTCACCGCCCCGTAACCATAAGTGAAGCGTCCGGAGGGCTTGCGGCTCTGGAACCAATATCCCACTCCCGCGAGAACGAGGCTGATCACGTCCGCAAAATTATGCATGCCGTCGGCCACCAGTGCCATCGAGCCCGCCCGCAAACCGATGAAAATCTCCACGGCCACAAAAACCGAGTTCAGCGCGATCCCGGTCACAAAGGCCGTCCCAAAGGATTGCGGGGCGTGCCCGCCGTGGTCGTGGTGATGTCCGTCCATGCACTGCATGGTTGTCCACGAAGCCCTGTTTCGCTAGGAGATTCTGCATGTCGAACAGCCTGGAATCCCTCACCCGCGAAATCTGCGCGTTCCGAGACGCGCGCGACTGGCGGCAGTTTCACAATCCCAAGGAACTGGCCGTGGCGATCACTGCGGAAGCGGGCGAACTCCTCCAGCATTTTGTCTGGCAGAGCCCCGGGCAGTCGGAACAACGGGTGGCCGACCGGAAGCCGGAACTCGAATCGGAAATGGCCGATGTCGCGATCCTTCTTTTTGAAATGGCGGACAACTGCGGGATCAACCTCGCCGAGGCCATCCGCGCAAAGCTCGCCCGCAACGAGGAACGCTACCCGGTCGACAAGGCCAAAGGCTCGAACAAGAAATACAACGAGCTTTGAGCGAGGAATCCCGCAGGCCGCCTCAGCCAAGCTCCGCCGGGCGGTTCGTTCGGCATCCCGCGATCCCGCGAACCTCTTCGAGTGATTCCACCCGCTGGAGGCGTTCGCGGAGACGCGGGCCGCCGGGCATTCCGCGCGTGTAGGCCATCAGCCGGGCGCGCATCGATTTCATGGCAAGCGCTTCCCGCCCGCCCCACCATGCAATCTCCTTCGCGCAATGCAGAAAAATGAACTCCCACTGCTGGTCCAAGGTGGGTGGTTCCGGAAGGCTCTCCCCGTCAAGCATCCGCCGGATTTCGGAAAAAATCCACGGATGGTGCATCGCGGCGCGTCCGATCATGAGTCCGGCCACCCGCGTCTCCCGGAGGCGCCGCACGGCGAGGGGCGCATTGCTGATGTCCCCGTTGCCGATCACCGGAACCGACACGGATTCCGCGACCTGCGCGATGGCGGTCCAGTCGGCCGACCCCGAGTAGCCCTGCGCCTTGGTCCGCCCATGAACGGCAATCCTGCGGATTCCCTCCGCCTCGAGGATCCGCGAGACCTCCACCGCATTGACCGAGTGCTCGTCCCACCCGATCCGGATCTTTGCGGTCACGGGAACGGAGTCGGCGGCTTTGACCACGGCCCCCGCGACACCCGCCAGCAGCTGGCAATCGCGCAGCAGGGACGAGCCGCCGTTCTTGCAGACCACCTTGTTGACCGGACACCCGAAGTTCAGATCGATAAAATCCGGGGCCACCCAGTCGATGACCGCGCGGGCCGCATCGGCGAGGTGCCCGGGATCGGCCCCGAACAACTGGACCCCGAGGGGGCGTTCACCGGCGTGAAAATCCAGATACCGCCGGGTCCGCTCGTTGCGGTGGAGAATCCCTTCGGCCGAAACGAACTCCGTTGTGAGCACATCGGCTCCAAACCCTTTGCACAGGCGGCGGAACACGGTGTTCGTCACCCCCGCCATCGGGGCAAGAAACAGCAGCGGGCGCGGGGTGGTCATCGGATCGGGTCGCATCTTCGGCGGGTTGCCGTCGCGGAGGGATTTCACCCGGTGGCGGTATCGGGCGAAAGGAGAGCGGTCACTTCCCGTTGGACGGCGGGAATCTGGTCGAAACTCAGCCGGGGATTGGCGAGGACCATGATCTCCCCGGTCGTGGCGTGCTCATACACGAGCATGTCCCCGTCCGCACTCTCCACGGGACGCAGAATCCTCTTCCTCTCCAGCATCAGCGCGAGGATGAAGCGGACATTCGCGTGGACCGGATCGTTCTCCGCGACCAGCCGACGCAGCAGGCTCTCTGCGTCATCGCGCGGAAGCGGATTCGGTGGCGGCGGCGCGGGCGGCTCGTATTTCGAACGCCAGAACGAGAACGGCTGGATATTGTCGTTCCGCGACTCCCAGGCCGCTTCCGAAAGGTCCTCGCGACGGAACCCATCCCCCTCCCGGATCAGCAAAGTAAAGAACGTCTCCCCGGGCTGGAAGGCCACCCCGGTCCTCGCGCACACATGCGCCCGTGATTTGATTTCCCAGTCTGCTTGCATGAAAATTCGTCAGAGTCCCGGAATTTTGAACTTCGGAAGATCCCGGTTCGTGGACCGGAACCAGAGCAACACCAGCCCGATCAGAAAAAAGAACATCATCGGCCCCCACGCGGCGATGAATGGCGGGAGCCTCTGCCCCTTCCCGAGCTCGGCAAAGAGAATGCTTGTCAGAAAGAGCACAAAGAACAATCCGATCGCGACCGCAACCCCACCGATGATGCCCCGTCGCGTGTAGACAATCCCCATCGGTGCCGCCAGAAAAACCACAACAAAGCAAAACCAAGGGAGGGCCCATCGATAAAAGAGTTGCGTGCGGTAGGCGGCGAGCCGCTTTTCAGGAAAGTCACTGTTGTAGGTAAGATAGTCACGCAACTCGGAAACTCCGAGAAATTCGGGATTCATCACCGAACTGAGAATCCGCCAAGGCGTTTCATTCCAGCCATCGATCATCAAGCTGTCCGCAAGCTCGGACTTCAGAATCTCACCATTGGAATCCATTTCTGCATACCTTGCGTTGGAGAGCACCCACCTCTTCTGATCGGCCTGGTAGTTGGCTTCACGGGCATACCACTGCTGAAGGATGTCTCCTGCCGCGTTTTGCTGGAGGATTTGAACATCGCCCATTTTTCCACGCTGCACATTGATCCGACGCATGAACCATGTGCGGAGTGCTTCGCGGTTCCGAAAGAGGTGGCCGAAGACAGCCTCTGTCCGTTTTTCTCCACGTTTGATGTCCCGGACCATCTGCTTTTTGGCGGCCGCCGCATGGGGAGCTCCCTCATAATTGAAGATGGTCGAGACGACGGTCGTCATCAAACCGACGGCGATGAGGGAAGCGATGATCCTCGTCACGCTGAGACCGGCACCCAGCATCGAGATGATCTCATTAGAACGGGACATCGCCGTCAGGGAATAGAGAAGTCCAAGCAATAATCCAATGGGCAGAAAAAGGACCACGAGCTGGGGAATCTGTGACCCGTAGTATTCCATGAGCACCTCAAAGCTCGCGTGGCCTTGAATAAAGTCCGTGAGATTGTCGGCGAGGTCGAATATGAACCAGATTCCGATGAACCCCATAAAACAATAGATGAAGGGCGTCGCAAAATTTTTCAGGATATATCGGTCAAGAATCGTCATCGGGCAAAGGGCTTATGCTAGCGTCCCCCCCACCGCGCGTCAACGACCGCCGACATCCGACATCCCAAAATCCGCGCGTAACGCCAACGATGGGAGGGCGAACCTTTGCCATGCCCGCTTCCCAGCAGGTCATGCCCTGACGGGCTGCCTGCGGCAGGCTTCCCCGCAGCCTCCCGGCTGCCGATGGTGTGTGAGCCCATTTATTACGGCTCAGACGGAGCTTCGCCCTCCCAGGACGGAGCTTCGCCCTCCCTCGCGTTATCGACAGGTCGTCGAACCGCTCCCCTCTCATTTCTTCCCTTGCGCGCGGATTTGGGACATCACTGCACAATTAACCAGCAACGAGGAATAAGCGGGATAGAAAAAGGGTGATGAGCAGGAATGCGAGACAAAGGGGAGGTCTGGGGGAAAAGGGGAAGCGGATATTCCCGGACAACGCAAAGATTATTCTTCGGGTCGGTTCTTGTGGGGATTTTCCCGGAGCAGGACAATCGCGAGCAAGGCCCCCAACCCGAGCGCCACGATGACCGGAACATAAGGGTGGTCCCGGAGATGGCTGTCAGCAACCTTCGCTGCAGTTGAGGCACGGTCCGAGAGCCTGTCGAAAACCTCCCGGCTGCTCTCCACCGCCACCCCCAACCGGGCGCGGGCTTGCCGGACTTTATCCTCGGCCGAGTCGGTTGTCGCCGCGAGCAGTTCGCGGGCGCTTTCCGCGAGGTCCTTTGCCAACTGGATTTCTTTTTTGAGCGCGAGGTTCATTTATTGGTTTCCGGGGGGGTGGGAAGTTTGAAAGCTCTCTTTGCCGGAGGAGCCTTTTTCTCGACGACGATTTCGGTGTCCTTCCTGGCCGGGGCCGGGGTGGGTTTTTCCGGCGGCTCCACGGTCGGCTTGGCACCTTTCGCCGCGTAAACCCCAGGTTCCACTTTCGTGACAAGGGCTTTACCCGTCGTGCTGATCCAGACAGAGATGTTCCCGCCGGGCAGCCCGAGCTTGTCGGCGATCTCCTTCACGCGCAGACCCTTGGGGCCGGCCGCTTCCAGCAGGGCGAGGATCCGCGGCTTGAGGGGCGAAGAGGTCCTCTTGCCGCTCTTCCGGGTCTTTGAGGCGGCAACAGGCTTTGCGGGCAGCGCGGGTTTCCGTTCGGGTGACGGCTTCGCCCCTTGGATCGCATAAAGTCCGGGATCGAGTTTCCGTGTCAGCTTTTTGCCCGTCGTGCTCAACCAGACCGAGACATTCGGCTTGGGAACGCCCGCTTTTTCGGCAATCTCATTGACCTTTAAGCCCCCGGTGCCCGCGCCTTCCAAGACGGCGAGAATCTTTGCCTTCAGGCCGCCAGACTTGGCCGGCTTGGCAGACTTAGCCGGTTTTGCAGACTTGGCCTTGCGGGAAGATGCGCGCTTCCGCGCCTTGCGGGCGGAGACGGGCTTTCTCGCGGGGCTTTTGTCGGTCGGCACGCTGCCGCCGGACAGCGCCTTGGCGATTTCGGTTTCGATTTTCGCGACGAGCTTGACGAGATGGTCTTTCCGTTCGGTCAGGGAAAGAATACGACGCAATGACTGGCTGGTGATGTGTGATAAATCCATACTGGGGGGCAGTATATGCATTGATGCTAACTTCCTGGCAAGGGAAATCCTAAGATAATTACCCGCACGTTAGCCTGAACTTCGGGGCTAAAAAAATCCCCCGATGATTTCAAAGACGTCGTTAAATCCCTCGTCGACGTCTTCCGAGATTCCGGCCAAGGCGGGAAAGGGATCCTCGTGTTTGTATTTGTAGGGAAAATCGAGCGTGCGGACCCGGATCGGGATGTCGCGGTTCCGGCCGTTGAGCGTGTTCTCGACTTCGTAGGGTGGGATCACCTCGTCCTTGGCCAGGGCGACTGCGGAAAGGCGTCCGCTCATTTTTCTGAACCGTTCCTCGCGGAAGGCGACCATGGATTTGTAACTGAGCATGCTCCGGAAGGCGACTCCGGATTCGGACCCGTCGTTCAGGCAGGCAAAGAGTTTCGGGTCGTGCCGGAGGTGGCTTTCCAGGTGCTCGACGAGAAACGAGTAAAGGTGCACGTTCGCCTCGCTGTCTAAAATGAACTTCGAGACAGGGGAAATCCTGTTGAAGACGGGGCCACCGCAAAACATGAAAAGTTTTGTCTCCGAAAACAAACCGTCCGGATTGCTGAGCAGGAGGACCTGCGAGAGGAATGCGCCGATGGAGTAAGCCATGATATCCACGGTGCAATCCTTTTCGAACAGCGGGTGCCCTCCGCGCGTGCAGACTTCCACGAAGTCTTTCACATCGTGGTAAGTCTGCAGCCCGGACCAGATGAATCTTTGCGGGTTTCTTTGCAGCCGACTGCTGATGGCCGCGTTCAGCAACGAGGAGTTCAGGAGGTCCGGGAACTCCTCCCTGCGGTGTTTGCTCACCTGGTGCATGAGCCGGGGATCGCTCCAGGCCGCAGGGGCGCGGTTCATGTGAAAGGCGATCGGAAAGAGAACGATGGTTTTTCCCGTGGTTTCCAGCATCCTGGCCGCCCAGGGAAGATACTTGTGCCAGTGCTTTTCGTTGAACCCGTGGAACAGCAAAATCATTTCTGTGGACTTCCGGATCCGGTCGGGTTGGAAAACGTGATACCGGAAGGACGCATTTTCCGAGACGAGTGCATCCGCGACATCGAGGAGATCTCCCTTGGGTTCCCCGGGCCCGTGTCCCTCGGGCAGCAACGCCGTGTGACGGGAGTGGAACGTGAAATTATGGACGCTCATCCCCCCGTCGAGCCCGATGCGTTCCCCGTCGAGCAAAACCCGGTCTTTCAGGTGCTCGTAGAGTTCAAGGTATTTCATTGGCGTCGAAAATGCGCCCGGACACCCCCCGATGCCATGTGCCGCAGGCGGACTGAATGCTCTCCCTTTTTCCGGCCCGATGACAACGGAAAACATCTGTCCCGAATTTCGGAATGACCGGACGGTTCGAGAAGTGATGGCATCCCTCCTCCATCGCCGGGTCGCCCGGTGCGGGCCAATCTACTTCTCGATGATCTTGACGTCGTCGATGTAAATGGTTCCGCCCGCGCTGCCCGGGCCCAGGGTGAAGACGATCATGGTGGACCAGTCCGTCACCGTCGTGAGATCCGCGAGGTCTTTGTTCTCGAATTTTGCCGTGAACTCTTTCTTCACCTCCGACCATTGTGGCCCCGCGCTGAACGGGATGAGTTCCATTTTCCGCTGCTCGGCCTCGTTCGTCTTGATGTTCACCCCCCGGTCAAGCTTTTCGATTCTCGCATCACTCAACTTTTTGTAGCCGCGGTAATGGATCGCCACGTTGGCGTCACCGACTTTGTTGCCCTTGACCTTCATCGAAAAAACATAAGTTTTCCCGGTCTTGAGCGGGGCGCGCCCGGATTGGCTCACCCGGAAAAAGTTCGCGGGGCCTTCCCGGCTCGCGAGATCCAACCCCCAGAAGGGCTTCCACCCTTTTTCGAAAGCCGGGCTGTATTGCGTCGGCACAGGCATGATTTTGTTCGGGCTGGGGACATAACCGGCCTTGAGGCAGGCATTCCCCTCGGGAGGTTTCGCTTCCGCGTCGTCCGTGTCTTTCACGACCGAGAAAAACCCGTAGAAATTTCCCCGTTCGAGCCCGAAATCCGTCTCCCATCCGGACGGGGAGTTGAATGGTGCCGTTCCCTCATCCCCTTTCATTTCGACCGGAGTCCCAAATTTTGGTTCCTGCTTTGTTCCCGCGTTCAAGGATATCGCGATTTTCCCGTTGCTCTTCCCGAAGACCAGATCGAAAAGCCCGTCCCCGTTGAAATCGCCGGATGCGATCGTCGCGATGCCGCCGAGCGAGATCAGGCCCGTGGCCTTCGCCGCCTCCATGGGATCTTTTACGGCTGGAGCGGCGGGGGGCGCGCCGTTCAAGGTCAGGAAGGAATCGAACGCGAGCGTCTCGCCGGGTTTCCACGATTTCCCCTTGTTGAGGTAGAGGGCGATTTTCCCGGTTCGTTCCGTGACGAGAAGATCCAGATTCCCGTCGCCGTTGAAATCGGTGATGCAGGGGGTCAGTTGCTCCAGGCCCATCCCGTAGGCCAGAGCGCTGCGGTTGTTTTCGTCAAACATCGGCCTGGAACCGGAGCCCTGGTTGAGAAGCAGGTGGATGCTGTTTGCGGAATAGGAGCCCTCGCCGACCAGGAGGTCGTCCTTCCCGTCCCTGTTCCAGTCCCACACGGCCGGGGCAAACACGTTCCCCCACTTTTTCAGCGAGTCCTTCATGGTGGGGATGATCGCGGAGGCGATGTTTGTCGGCTGGCGGAAATCGGGTTTGACGCCCGATCCGGCATTGGGGACGAGCATGATCTCGCCGAGGTAGTTTCCGATCACGAGGTCCTTTTTCCCGGAACGGGTGAGGTCGCAGAGGTGGATGCGCTGGCCTTGGCGCGCGTGCATGATCCTCGGGTCAAGCCCTTGGAGGGAGAGGTCTGCGGGGCTGATCCGGGAGAGAAAAAGATTGGCCGTTTCGCCCACCGAGAACTTCGGCTCAGTCTTCGTTCCACAATTGAAATAGACCCGCAGGTATCCCAGGACGTCCATGGACGCTATGTCGGCCAGCCCGTCTCCGTTCAGGTCTGCGACCGACACCGAGACCGGCATGCTCGTGTCGGCGATGGTCCCGCTCGTGGTCAGGATGGGCAGGACGCCCCGCTCTCCCGCAAGCGAGCCCGCAGAATCCACGCCGTCCCAAATATTGTCGCGCCGGAATCCCGTCTCGAATCCGGGGTTCCCGATCATGTTTTTCGGTGCTGCAGGAGAGGGGGACGGGGCGGGTGCCTGGGCATACAATGCCGCAGTGAATACCAAGCATCCTGCTCGGGCAAAAAGGGAAAACAGGGAGGTGCGCATGCGAAGAACCGCAATGATATGGACGGTTTGGGCCGTGAAATCAACCCAAACCCTCACGAAAAAAATTGAATGCTACCTGCGGCGCTGGAAATCTGCCACGGCGCGATCCATCTCGCGGTCGGCGACCCGTTTCTTCAAATCCGACCGCTTGTCCCCCGCGTCCTTCCCTTTGCCCAGCCCGAGTTCCACTTTGACATTTCCTTTTTTCCAATACATGCGCAGGGCCACAACCGTCCGCCCGGAGCGCTCGATCTCCCCGACAAGCCTGTCGATTTCGGCCCGGTGGAGCAGCAGTTTCCGGACACGCTTGGCTTCGTGTTGTTCGTGGCTGGCCCTTTCATAAGGTTGGATACTCGCGTCATACAGGCAGAAATCCCCCCCGTGAACCCGCGCGAATGCCCCTTGAAGCGAGACCAGTCCGGCACGGATGGATTTGACCTCGGTGCCTTTCAGCTCCACCCCTGCCTCAAACCGTTCGAGGATGTGATAGTCCCGGAGGGCTTTGCGGTTTGTGGTGATCTCTGCGGACATGGGATCCGGGGATCTTGCCCGGGAACGCTCAAGCGGCAGGCCGGGGGGCCACGGCGAGTTTCCCCTTGGAAACTTCCGTCAGGGCGATATCGGCCAATCCCATGCGAGGCCCGACCTCCACCATCGGGCGGCTTCCTGCGGTAAGCTGTCGGACGCGACGGGAAACCGCGTTGATGAGAACTTGAGGTTCGGTGATGACTTTGGCTGCGTCTTCGAGGAGTTGGGCGTTCATGAAATCGAGTGCCGGGAGGCCGGTTTCCGCCCCCCCTTGCGGGACGGAGAACCTAGGGCCTCCATCCCCCATGTCAATTATTTTCTATTTTTTCTTTGACACGACCGCCGCGTCCGTTAGCTTGTCCGGCTCCCGACATCCCGTCGGAAAACCACCAACGCAGGAGACCTTCATCCGGTCGATCGCACTGCAAAAAAACCATGCAAAAAAAACGAAGCAAGCGCTACCGGGCCGCCGCAGAGAAAGTCGAGAGCGGGAAAAAATACCAGCTTTCCGAGGCGGTCAAAACACTCAAGACCCTCCCCCCGACCAAATTCGACCAGACGGTCACCCTCTCCTTCAAACTGGGCGTCGACCCCAAGCAGAGCGACCAGATGGTCCGCGGGACCTGCCCTCTCCCCAACGGGAGCGGCAAAAACGTGAGGGTCCTCGTTTTTGCCACCGGCCAGGCCGCCGAAACGGCCAAAGAAGCCGGGGCGGAATTCGTCGGCTTCGAAGACCTCATCAAAAAAGTCACCGGCGGATTCTCCGACTTTGATGTCGCGATCGCCACTCCGTCCGCGATGGCGGAAGTCCGGAAGCTCGGCAAGGTTCTCGGGCCCCGCGGTCTCATGCCGAACCCCAAGACCGGCACCGTCACGGACGATACCGCCAAGGCGGTCAAGGAAGTCAAGGCAGGCCGCGTCGAGTTCAAACTCGACAAAAACGGGAATGTCGCCGTTCCCGTCGGCAAATTCTCGTTCGAAGAGCCGGCGCTCGTGGAAAACGGCACGGCGGTGATCGACGCCGTCGTGAGGGCCCGTCCCGCCACGGCCAAGGGCTCCTTTGTCGAATCCATCACTCTCAGCGCAACCATGACCCCGGGTGTGTCGGTCGACCCGTCACCCTTCCTGAAAAACTGAATTCCATGAGACCCGAGAAAACTTTGATCGTCGCGGACGTCCGCGAAAAACTGAAATCCTCCCCCTACCTGCTGGTGGTGGATTACACGGGCATGAAAGTCCCGCACTTCGAAGAACTCCGCACCCGCCTGACCGGGGCCGGGGCGCGCCTTAGCGTCGTGCGCAACACCTTCCTGAAAATCGCCGCCCAGGACCTGAAAATGCCGGAGCTCGAGGGGTCGCTCACCGGGCAGACCGCTATGGTCACCGGAGAGGTCGACATCTGCGCCGCCGCAAAAGTCCTCAAGTCCTTCCACGCGGAATTCCAGAAGCCGACAGTCCGCTGCGGGGTCCTCGACAACGCCGCCCTGGACGCCACCCAGGTCGCGGAGCTGGCGGATCTCCCAAGCAAGGGGGCACTGCAGGCCAAACTCCTCGGCCTCCTCCAGACTCCCGCCACCCAATTTGTCCGCATCCTCAACGAGCCCGGCACCTGCCTGGCCCGCGTGCTTCAGGCGAAAGCCGACGCGGCAGGGGAGGCGGCCTGAAGATTTTGCCCGGTGTTTTCGAAGCCGCACCGGACAAACAACACCAAACACAAATCGGTTCCTCGTCGGTCGGACGGCTGTCCGGCTCAAATGCCCTGAGGCTTCCGGGCGCGACGATACCACAAAAAACACACACACAATGGCAGACACACAAGCACTCGTAGACCAGCTCAGCGGACTCACCGTCCTGGAAATCGCCGGACTGGTCAAACAACTCGAAGAAAAATGGGGCGTCAGCGCCGCCGCACCGGTCGCGGTCGCCGCAGCGGGGCCCGCAGGGGCCGCCGCCGCGCCGGTCGAGGAAAAAACCGCGTTCGACGTCATCCTCCTCGAAGCCGGCGGAAACAAAATCGCCGTCATTAAAGAGGTTCGCGCCGCCGTGGCCGGCCTCGGCCTCGCCGAAGCCAAAGCCCTCGTTGAGAGCGCTCCCAAGCCCCTCAAAGAGGGCGTGACCAAGGAAGAAGCCGCCGAGATCAAGAAAAAGATCGAGGCCGCCGGCGCCAAAGTCGAAATCAAGTAATCCCGATATTCCACCACCGCAGAGAGATCCGGAAAAAAATTCTTGATCTCTCTGCGGATTCTTATAAATTCTCACCTCCGCTGGAAGCCAAGGCTCTGTTATCCGATCAAACCTGTCCGAGGAAAATCAATCCGTCACCAGACGGGCTGGGAAATCCCTGCCCGCCTGCACGGGTATTTTGCATCCCGGCGTTTTGAGCGAATCCCCGAGCCGCTAAACGCTGGTTGGCACGCCCAACAATTCACCGGAAAAGCCACTCGAATCCACCATGTCTGAACGTATCCATTTCGGCAAATTGCAGGAGGCCATCGAGCCGCCAAATCTCATCGAGCTCCAGATCAACTCCTACAACGAGTTTTTCCAGAAGGACACCCAGGTGACCAAGCGCCGGAATATCGGGCTCCAGGCGGTCTTCCGGGAATTTTTCCCGATTTTCGGATTCGAGGACAAATCCTCGCTCGATTTTGTCAGTTACGATCTCGGGGACCCGAAGCTCTCGGCCCTCGATTCCCAGCGCGAGGGGCAGACATTCAGCGCCCCGCTCTACGTCACCTTCCGCTACAAGGACGACCGCTGCACGAAGGAAGAAAAGGTCTACATGGGCGAACTGCCCCTCATGACCCCCCAGGGGACATTCGTGATCAACGGCGCGGAACGCGTCGTCGTCTCCCAGCTCCACCGCTCGCCCGGCATCTGTTTCGAAACCTCGGTCCACACCAATGGGAAAATCCTGCACGGTTTCCGGATCATCCCGGACCGCGGGTCCTGGATCGAGGTGCAATTCGACACCAGCGACCTACTGTATGTTTACCTCGACCGACGCAAGCGCCGCCGCAAATTTCTCGCCACGACATTTCTCCGCGCCCTCGGCCACCCGACGGACGAGGACATCATCAGGCTTTTCTACACCATCCAGGACCTCAAGCTCAACGAGAAGCTCGAGGAGGAGGAAATCAGCACGAAAGTCCTGATCGCCGACATCCGCGACGGCGAAATCACCGTCGCCCGCGCGTTCGAGCCGCTCACTTCCGCGACCGTCCGCCAGCTGATCGGACTCGGCCACAAGTCCGTCCAGGTCGTCGACACGAAGGACGATGACACGATCATCAAATCGCTGAAAAAGGACCCGGCGCATGACGAAGACGAGGCGCTGAAGGACATCTACCGGAAGCTGCGCCCAGGCGATCCCCCCACCGTCCAAAACGCCCGCGGCATGCTCAAGCGGCTCTTCTTCGACGCGAAGCGCTACGATCTCGGACGTGTCGGACGCCACAAGATCAACCAGAAACTCGGCCTCAATGTCAGCGAGGACGAGAGGATCCTGACGAAGGAGGACTTTATCGCGGCGATGAAATACCTGGTCCTGCTCCGCGGGGGCGAAGGCATGACCGATGACATCGATCACCTTGGCAGCCGCCGCGTGCGCACCGTGGGCGAACTCCTCGCCAACCAGTGCCGCGTCGGCCTCGCCCGCACCGAACGCCTCGTCCGCGAGCGCATGACCCTGTTCGATGCCAGCGTCGACCAGATCACCCCGCAAAAACTGATCAATCCGAAGTCGCTCAGCGCCGTCGTCCGGGACTTCTTCGGACGCAGCCAGCTCAGCCAGTTCATGGACCAGACGAACCCGCTCTCCGAGCTCACCCACAAGCGCCGCCTCTCGGCCCTCGGGCCGGGCGGGCTCAGCCGCGACCGGGCGGGGTTCGAAGTCCGCGACGTTCACCCGTCGCACTACGGGCGCATCTGCCCGATCGAGACGCCGGAAGGCCCGAACATCGGCCTGATCAGCTCCCTGAGCACTTTCGCGCGGATCAACGAGTTCGGTTTCATCGAAACCCCTTACCGCAAAGTGCACAACGCACGGGTGACCGACGAGGTCGAATACCTGAGCGGCGACCGTGACGAAAATTTCCACATCGCCCAGGCGAATTCCGCAGTGGACAGCCACAACAAGCTGACAGGCGAGAAGGTCTCCGCGCGCTATCGCGGGGATTTCGTCGAGGTCGAGCCCGCCCAGATCCAATACATGGACGTTTCGCCCAAGCAGCTCGTTTCGGTCGCGGCCGGGTTGATTCCGTTTCTCGAGCACGATGATGCCAACCGCGCGCTTATGGGCTCGAACATGCAGCGCCAGGGGGTTCCTCTGCTCGTCTCCGAGGCCCCGCTCGTCGGAACCGGCCTGGAAGGGCGCGTGGCCCGCGACTCGCGCGCCGTCATCTGCGCGGAAGCCTCCGGAAAAGTCGCCTCCGTCACCGCCACCCATATCATCATCACCAGGGACGGACAGCTTCCCGAGGGGAAAAAGAAAATCAAAAACGACCCGGAGAACGGCGTCCATGTTTATGAGCTGCGCAAGTTCATGCGCTCGAACGCCAGCACCTGCATCAACCAGAAGGCGATCGTCCACAAAGGCCAGCCGATCAAGAAAGGCGATGTCATCGCCGATGGGCCGAACACCGAAAAGGGCGAGCTCGCCCTCGGCAGGAATGTGCTCGTGGCCTTCATGCCGTGGAACGGCTACAACTTCGAGGACGCGATCCTGATCTCCGAGCGCGTCGTCAAGGAGGACATCTACACTTCGATCCACATCGACGAGTTCGAAATCGGTGCCCGCGACACGAAACTCGGCCCCGAGGAAATCACCCGGGATATCCCGAACGTCAGCGAGGAATCACTCCAAAACCTCGGCCCGGACGGCGTCATCCGCATCGGCGCCGAAGTCAAGCCGGGCGACATCCTCGTCGGAAAAATCACCCCGAAAAGCGAAACCGAACTGGCCCCGGAAGAACGCCTCCTCCGCGCGATTTTCGGAGAGAAAGCCGCCGATGTCAAAGACACCTCGCTCACGGTCCCTTCCGGCACCTACGGCATCGTCATGGACGTCAAGGTTTCCTCCAAAAAGGAGGTCGCGCGGGCGAAGATGACGCCCACCGAGTCGAAGCGCCAGCAGAAGATGATCCTCGAGGATTACAAAAAGCGCAAAGACGACCTGCACGAGCAGCTCACGGCCGCCCTGTCGAACATCCTCCTCAACGAAAAAATCCCTCTTGATGTGGTCAACGCCCAAACCGGCGAGATCATCATCCCCGCCAACCGCAAGATCACCAAACAGCTCCTGCGCAAGCTGGCCGCAGTCTACAACCACGTCGAAATCGACCCGAGCCCGATCCGGAACAAAATCAACGAGATCATCGGCCAGTTCGAACACAAGTTCGTCGACCTCGACAACGAGCGCGACCAGAACCTCGGACGCATCGAAAGCGGCGATGACGTCGATCCTGGCATCATCAAGCAGGTCAAGGTCTACATCGCCAGCAAGCGCAAACTCAGCGTCGGCGACAAGATGGCGGGTCGCCACGGCAACAAGGGCGTCGTCGCCAAGATCGTCCCCGAGGAGGACATGCCGTTCCTCGCGGACGGAACGCCAGTGGACATCGTTCTCAACCCTCTCGGCGTGCCCAGCCGCATGAACGTCGGGCAGGTGCTGGAAACCCACCTCGGTGTCGCCGCGAAAGCCCTCGGCTTCAAGGTGGCAACCCCGGTCTTCGACGGGATCCCGGAAACCAAAATCCGCGAGTTCCTCAAGGAAGCGAAGACCAAGGATGGGTTCACGTGGACCAACGAGAACGGCAAATCCACCGTCTATGACGGACGGACCGGCGAAGCCTTCGACCAGCAGGTCGTCGTCGGCTACATCTACATGCTGAAACTCGGTCACCTGGTCGCCGACAAGATCCACGCCCGCGCCGTCGGGCCTTACAGCCTCGTCACCCAGCAACCGCTCGGCGGCAAAGCCCAATACGGTGGCCAGCGTTTCGGCGAGATGGAAGTCTGGGCGCTCGAAGCCTATGGTGCCGCTTACACGCTCCAGGAGCTCCTCACCGTCAAATCCGACGACGTCGCCGGTCGCACCCGCATCTACGAGAGCATTGTCAAGGGGGACAATTCCCTCGAGGCGGGCACGCCCGAGTCGTTCAACGTCCTCATCAAAGAAATGCAGGGCCTCGGCCTCGATGTCCGTGTCGGAGGGAAAGATCCCTCCCTCGCCCACTCCGCCGCCTGATCCACCGCAGCCAAAGAAAGTATCGATTCCATGAAAGAGGTTAATTTCCGCGAAGCATTTGGAGAACAGAAACCGGTCGGCTTTGATGAGGTGGCCATCACCGTCTCCTCGCCCGACGCCATGCGCAGTTGGAGCAAGGGGGAAGTCAAAAACCCCGAGACCATCAACTACCGCACGTTCAAACCCGAGAAGGGCGGGCTCTTCTGCGAGCGCATCTTCGGCCCGACCCGTGACTGGGAGTGCTCGTGCGGAAAATACAAGCGCATCAAGCACAAGGGGGTGATCTGCGACCGCTGCGGCGTCGAAGTCACGCTCTCCCGCGTCCGCCGCGAGCGGATGGGCCACATCGATCTCGCCGTCCCGGTTTCGCACATCTGGTTTTACAAGTGCATGCCTTCGCGCATCGGCCTCATGCTCGACATGACCTCCCGCCAGCTCGAGCGCGTCATCTATTACGAGGACTACATCGTCATCGATCCCGGCAGCACGCCGCTCCAGCGCTGCCAGCTCCTCACGGAAGCCGAATTCCGCGAGGCGGAGGACCAGTATGGCGAAGCCTTCACGGCCGGCATGGGCGCGGAAGCGATCCAGAAGCTCCTCGAACAGACCGATCTCGCCAAATTGAACGACGAAATCGAAGTCGCCATGGTCTCGACGCGCAGCAAGCAGCTCCGCAAAAAACTGGCCAAGCGCCTGAAGCTGGTCCAGGGATTCGCCTCGTCAAGAACCCGTCCGGAATGGATGATCCTCAACGTGCTGCCGGTCATCCCTCCGGATCTGCGGCCGCTGGTCCCGCTCGAAGGCGGACGTTTCGCAACTTCCGACCTCAACGACCTTTACCGCCGCGTCATCAACCGCAACAACCGTCTCCGCACGCTCCTCCAGCTCAAGACCCCGGAGGTCATCATCCGCAACGAAAAGCGCATGCTTCAGGAGTCGGTGGACGCGCTCTTCGACAACGGCCGCCACGGACGCGCCGTCACCGGAGCCGCCAACCGTCCGCTCAAATCCCTCAGCGACATGCTCAAGGGCAAGGGCGGACGCTTCCGCCAGAACCTCCTCGGCAAACGTGTCGACTACTCGGGCCGCTCGGTCATCGTCATCGGGCCGGAACTCAAGCTCAACCAGTGCGGGCTCCCCAAGAAAATGGCGCTCGTCCTTTTCGAGCCATTCATCATTCGCCGCCTCAAGGAGCAGGGCCATGTCCACACCGTCCGCAGTGCCAAGAAGCTGATCGAGCGCCAGACCCCGGAAGTCTGGGACATCCTCGAGGAGGTTACCAAGGGCCACCCGGTTCTCCTGAACCGCGCGCCGACCCTCCACCGCCTTTCCATCCAGGCCTTCGAGCCGCTCCTCATCGAGGGCGAGGCGATCCGCATCCACCCGCTCGTTTGCACCGCCTACAACGCGGACTTCGACGGCGACCAGATGGCCGTCCACGTCCCGCTCTCGGTCGAGGCCCAGATGGAAGCCCGCATGCTCATGCTGGCGACGAACAACATCTTTTCGCCTTCGAGCGGCAAGCCGATCACCAACCCGTCGCAGGACATCCCGCTCGGTTGCTACTACCTCACGCAAAAGCCGCGCGGCGAGGACGCCAACAAGGAAAAGCGCATGCCGCTCTTCGCCCATGCCGACGAAGTCGAGCTCGCCCTCACGGAAGGCGCAATCCGCACGCACACGAGGATCCGGTTCAAAAACCCGGACTTCGCCCGCCAGACCATCTTCGGCGACCCGGCGGCAAAAATCCTCGAGACCACGGCCGGACGTGTGGTTTTCAACCAGATCTGGCCTGCCGCCCTCGGCTTCTACAACAAGGTTTGCGGCAAGAAGCAGCTCTCGGATGTCATCTGGCGCTGCTACAAGATCGCCGGACAGCAAAAGACCGTCGAGACCCTCGACCGCCTGAAAGAACTCGGGTTCCGCGAGGCCACCAAGGCGGGGATTTCCATCGGCATCACCGACATGATCATCCCGCCCGAGAAGATCCAGCTCCTCGAAAAAGCCCACCGCGAGGTCGCGGAGGTTCAAAAACAATACCTGCGCGGAATCATCACGGACGGCGAGCGCAAAAACAAAGTGCAGGACATCTGGACCCACACCGGCGAGGAAGTCGCCAACGCGCTCTTCCGCACTCTCGACCACAACGACGGCCGGCGCGAAATGAATCCCGTGTTCATGATGGTCGATTCCGGTGCCCGCGGCAACCGCACCCAGATCAAGCAGCTCGCCGGAATGCGCGGGCTCATGGCCAAGCCTTCGGGCGAAATCATCGAGCAGCCGATCACCGCGAACTTCCGCGAAGGGCTCTCGGTGCTCGAATATTTCATCTCGACCCACGGTGCCCGCAAGGGGCTCGCGGACACCGCCCTCAAAACGGCGGACTCCGGATACCTGACCCGCAAACTGGTGGACGCCGCCCAGGACGTGATCATCACGATCGACGACTGCCACACCGCGAACGGCATCGTCGTCCGCCCGATTTACGAGGGCGACGAGGAAGTCGTCAGCCTTTCCACGCGGATTATCGGACGTTCGAGCTGCGAGACGGTCAAGGATCCGGTGACCGGCACTGTCATCCTCAAGGCCAACCAGCTCATCGACGAGGAGACCGCCGCCGCCCTCGAGAAGATCGGGCACGAACAGATCAAGATCCGCTCCGCCCTGACCTGCGAGTCCAAACGCGGGATCTGTGCGAAGTGCTACGGACGCAACCTTTCCACCGGCAACATGATCAAACTCGGCGAAGCGGTCGGCATCATCGCCGCCCAGTCGATCGGCGAACCGGGCACCCAGCTCACCATGCGCACGTTCCACGTCGGCGGAACCGCCAGCCAGACGTTCAAGCAGCCGGTCGTCAAAGCAAAAAATGAAGGCGTCGTCCGGTTCAACGAGCTCAAAGTCGTCGAAACCAGCGAGGCCACATTCGTCGTGCTCAACAAAAACGGGACCGTCAGCATCCACGCCGCCGATGGGCGCGAACTCGAAAGCCACAACATCGTGGTCGGTTCCGTCGTCTCCGTCGCCGATGGAGCCAGCGTCAAAAAGGGCGAAACCTTCATCCAGTGGGATCCCTACAACGTCCCGATCATCACCGAAAAAGCCGGGCGCATCGAATTCCGCGACATGATTCCGGGCGTCACGATCCGCAAGGAGGTCGACGAGGCCACCGGCGTGATGGGGACGGTCGTCATCGAGCACAAGGAAGACCTCCACCCGCAAATCGTCATCACCGACGAATCGAAAAAGAACATCCTCGCCAGCTACTCGATTCCCGCAGGGGCCCACATCGAAGTCAAGGAAGGCTCGAAAGTCCCGGCCGGCCAGCGTCTCGCCAGGACCCCGCGAAAAATTGCGAAGACCAAGGACATCACCGGCGGTCTGCCGCGCGTGGCTGAGCTCTTCGAGGCCCGCCGCCCGAAGGATGCCGCGGAAATCGCCAAGATTGACGGCACGGTCGATATCGGGGGAACCGTGCGCGCAAAACGCCGCCTCATCGTCACCGACCCGGAAACCAAGGCCGAGGAAGAACATCTCATCCCGCTCAACAAGCACATCATCGTCTTCAAGGGCGACACCGTGAAAAAAGGGCAGCAGCTCACCGAAGGGCCCGTCGTGCCGCACGAAATCCTGGAGGTCTGCGGGCCGCAGGAACTCCAGGAACACCTCCTCAACGAGGTGCAGGAGGTCTACCGCCTCCAGGGCGTGGAAATCAACGACAAGCACATCGAAATCATCGTGCGCCAGATGCTCCGCAAGGTCAAAATCACAGAGCCCGGGGACACCGCCCTGCTCTGGGGCGACCAGGTCGAACGCCTCGCGTTCGAGGCGGAAAACGAGCGCGTCGTCGAGAAGGGCGGGAAACCCGCCGAAGCGAGCCCGGTCCTGCTGGGCATCACGAAAGCCTCTCTCGAGACGGACAGCTTCATTTCCGCCGCATCGTTCCAGGACACCACACGCGTGTTGACCGAGGCTGCCACACTTGGCAAAGTGGACAGGCTGCGGGGCTTCAAAGAAAACGTCATCATGGGGCATCTCATCCCGGCGGGCACTGGTTTCCAGTCCCACCGCGAGACCGAGATCGTTCTTTTGGGCGACGCGCTTGAAGCCGAGCCGAATCCCGAACCCGAAAAAGCCGCCAGCTAAGCGATACCATGTCCGAAGAAACATCCAAACACCCAAACGTCGAAATCATGACCGAACTGCTCGAAGCCGGCGTGCACTACGGGCACCAGACAAAGCGCTGGAACCCCAAGATGCGCGACTACATCCTGGAAGAAAAAAACTCCATCTACATCATCGATCTGGCCCAGACGGTCGATCAGCTTTCGCGCGCCACGGAATACCTGACCAACATGGTCCGCGGGGGCGGGAAGGTTCTCTTCGTCGGAACCAAGAAACAGGCCCAGGAGGCCGTCCGCGAAGCGGCGACAGCCACGGGGCAGCTCTTCGTCAACCAGCGCTGGCTCGGCGGGACGCTCACCAACCTCACCACCATCCGGAAAAGCGTCGCCCGCCTGAAGGAGATCCAAGCCTCGGAGAAGACGCCCGCTTTCGCGAAGATCAACAAGGCCGAAGCGGCGGCCATCCGCCGCGAAGGCGCCAAGCTCCTCCACAACCTTGAGGGGATCGTGGACATGGAGAAACTGCCGGACGCCCTCGTGGTCATCGACACCCTGCGTGAGGAAATCGCCGTCGCCGAAGCCAATCGCCTGAAAATCCCGATCATCGCCATCGTGGACACGAACTGCGACCCCGAGAAAATCGAATACCCGATCGCGGGCAACGACGACGCCATCCGCTCGATCCGCGTGATCCTCCAGAAACTCGTCCAGTCGATCATCCAGGCCAAAGGGGTCGCAAAAACCGCCCCTTCCGAACTGGCCGCCGTCTCAGAATAGCCAGCAAAGTTTTCAGTGTTCGGTTTTCAGTGTTCAGCCATGAGCTGCCTTTACTGAAAACGGAACACTGAACCACTGAACACTTTTTATGTCCGAAATATCAGCCGCACTCGTCAAAGAACTCCGCGAAAAAACCAACGCGGGAATGATGGACTGCAAGCGGGCCCTGGCCGAAGCCAGGGGCGATCTTGCGTCCGCAGAGGAAATTCTCCGCAAAAAAGGGATCGCGAGCGCCGGAAAAAAATCCTCGCGCACCGCCAAGGAAGGGATCGTCGCCTCCTATATCCACCTCCAGGGGAAAGTGGGGGTGCTGGTCGAGATCAACTGCGAGACCGACTTCGTCGCGAAGAACGACACCTTCCGCGACTTCGTCAAAGACGTGACCCTCCACATCGCCGCCGCCCACCCGCTCTACGTGAGCCGCGAGCAGGTCCCGGAAAAGCTCCTCCTTGCAGAGCGCGAAATCTACGCGGCCCAGGTGCAGGGAAAACCCGCGAACATCGTGGACAAAATCGTCGATGGAAAGATCGAAAAATTTTTCAGCACGGTCTGCCTCCTCGAACAGCCGTTCATCAAAAACCCCGACCTCACGATCAAGGATCTGCTGACCAGCAAGATCGCCGAGCTGGGTGAGAACATGATCATCCGCCGTTTCACCCGCTACATGGTGGGCGAGGACTTGGGGGAGTAATAGCACGCCTGAGGGGCACAAGCGTTCTGTAAATCAATTCGATCACACCCAGGTTTTTCGCTGGGAACGCTTGTGCTTTGCCGCCTTCTCCAGGAGAACGATGTCAGGCGGGCCTTGAGGGTGACCTGCAGGCAGTAGGCCAGGAACGAAATGAAGATGTGGGATTCGATGCGGTGTTCGAGTTGGTGGTGGATGGGACGGATGGCCGAACTCAACACTGCCTTCTCGCGCTGGATCGCCGCCACCTACCACCTGCGCGTCCACAGCTCCACCGGGGCACCAACTATGCACGCTGAACCCGTCTCGCGTTCCACCAAGGCCCCGGCCCTCGAGGACCTCCTGCGCGCCTGAGGGGTGTTTTTTCGCGATGGGAACTGGCTTTTTCGATTTGTGAGCGGGGTTTGGAGGCAAAGAAGCGGGCTCCGCCCGAGGCCTGTTGCTGATCCTGAAAGTATTGAAGGGGAGGTTGAGCGATTTGGAGTGAACGTCCAGAAAACCAAATATTTATTCTATAATCTATTGGTCTTCAATTTATTGCAATGTGCTATCGGGAATTCTCAAGAATTTTGATGTGTTTGCCCAAGCGGAATCCTTCCGGGGCGCTTGACGGGGGGGAGGAACTCCCTTAATGATCACCCCTCCTGATGAGATCCTGTTTTTTTATGTGCTGCACCGCCGTTTCGTTGGCGGCCATGGTGACGGCCTTTGGTCAGAATCCGAGCCAACAAGGGAGGCAAGCTCCCGTTGCAAATGCCAAAGTGACCCCCGACGACCAGGCGTCCTTCGATTTGGCGAAGAGCTACGATGAATCCGGGGCCTCCCAGCAGGCGGTCGCCGCATACAGGCAGTTCATCAAGGGGTCTCCCGCGTCGCCGCTCGCTTCCAAGGCCCAATACCGGATCGCCGAGCTTTTGGAATCCGCAGGGGATTACAGCAAAGCCTTCGATGCGTATCAGACGCTGATCACCCGATATCCCGACACGCCGGAATTCGAAAAATCGGTGACCAGACAGGTCCTGATCGCCAACGCGTTCCTCGCCGGCCGCAAGCTGAAGTTTTTCGGGTTGGAGATCGTGCCGTCCACCGACCGGGCCGAGCAGATGTTCGACTCGATCATCAAGAACGCCCCGTTCAGCAAAAACGCGCCGGTCGCGCAGTTCAATCTCGGCCTGACGTTCGAGAAGCAGGGGAAGCTGAAGGAGGCGGCCAGCGCGTATCAGACGGTTCTCGACAAATACCCGAACAGCTCGATTGCGGACGATGCCCTCTACCAGATCGGCTACATCTACATGCAGGTGGGCAAAACCGGAAAATCCCAGGATCTCTCCGCGCTGATCGTCGCCAAGAACACTTTCGAGGATTTTCTGCTCCAATACCCGAACAGCGAGAAGGCTGCGCAGGCGAGGGACAACCTGAAATCCATCGGCGGAAGGGAGTCCGGCGACCTGCTCGCGATCGCGCAGTTTTACGACCGTTACAGGAACTACCGGTCGGCCGCCATCTACTACAACGACGTGATCCGGCGCCAGCCCGGGACCAAGGAGGCGGATTTCGCCCGGAGCCGGATCGAGACGCTCCGCAGCGATGTGGGTGACGATGCGTTGAGGACGGGGCCGGAGCGCGCGGAGACGGGGGAAAAAGCCGCGCTGCGCAGGCGTCTGCAGGCCCAGGTGGAGACCTCGGCCCTGTCGGATTTCAATGGTCCAGCGCGCCGGGACATCGTTCCCGACGAGCTGCCCGTCGTCAACAAGCCGAAGCTCCGGACCGAGTCGCGCGACGTGCGTCCGCTTCCCTCGGTCGAACCCGCCCTTCCCACCCAATGAAGTTTTCCGCCGCCACAGCCGCCCTTGCCGCAACCGTCCTGCTCGCCGGGTGCGGGTATAAGCTCGGGGAAATCCGCCCGACGCCCATGCGCGCCGTGAGGACGATCGCGGTCCCCACGTTCAAGAACAAAACCTTCGAGCCGCGGATCGACGTGCTTTTTGCGGACACGCTGGTGAAACGGATGCAGCAGGACGGGACCTACGAGCTGGTCGGCGACGACAGGGCCGATGCCGTCCTCTATTGCACCATCGACAGGATCGAGCGGAGGTCGCTCCGCTCCGTCCAGAACAATGTTCTTGCGACAAGCGAATTCGGGCTGCGGGTTTTTGTCAAATACGAGGTCCAGGACCGGGTGACGGGAGCGATCCTGATGAGGGGAAACGCGGAGGGCAACACCACCTTCTTCAGCGGGAACGATCTCCAGACGATCGAGCGGCAGGCATTTTCCAATGCGGCTTCGGACCTCGCCAACACCCTGATGGCGGAAGTCTCCGAGGGCTGGTAGCGGGGGGCGCATCCCGTGTTGAGCGTCGTTCCCACCCCGATCGGCAACCGCCAGGACATCACCCTCCGGGCCATCGAGGTTCTGCGCGCCGCAGATCTTGTCGCGGCCGAAGATACGAGGCACAGCGGCATGCTGCTCCAACACCTCGGCATCAGGAAGCCGTTCGCGAGCCTCCACGAGCACAACGAGGCCGCGCGGTCCGCCGAGCTCGTGGAGCGGATGGCCGGGGGGGCGCATGTGGCGCTGATCACCGATGCGGGGATGCCCGGCATTTCGGATCCCGGACACCGCTTGATCCGCGCATGCATCGAGCGTGGGGTCCCGCTGACGGTTCTGCCCGGTCCCTCGGCGGTGCTCACCGCCCTCGTGGGCTCGGGGTTTCCGGCCGACCGGTTTTATTTCGGGGGATTCCTGCCCGTGAAAAGCGGGCGCCGGGCTGCGGAGATCGCGCGGGCTGCGGGGCGCCGGGAAACGAGCATCTATTTCGAGTCCCCGCACCGGATCGTGCGGACGTTGGAGGCGCTGCAGGAATCGTGTCCGGACCGCCTGGTGTGCGTGGCGCGGGAGTTGACCAAGGCATTCGAGGAATTCCAGCGGGGAACTCCCGGGACGTTGATCGCGCATTTCGAGAGGCATTCGCCCAAAGGGGAGATCACCCTCCTTGTTGCGGCGATGGAGAAAGGCGCGCATGAGCCCTCCGGGGAGGAACCCGAACCCGGCGATCCCTCGCGCGAAGAAGAGCGGCTTCCGGGATGAACAGGCTTTCTCCGGAGGGACGGTGGCTGAGGCTGGGTTTGGCGGCCGGCGTGCCGCTCGTCCTGCTCGGCCTGGGTTTGTTGCGTCCGGACGGGGCCTTCCTGCCCTGCGGTTTTCATGCCATGAGCGGACTCCCTTGCCCGTTATGCGGGGGGACCCGGGCGGCCCGCGCGGTCCTGCACGGGGATTTGCAGGCCGCAGCTTATCTCAACCCGCTGGCTTTCCCGGTGCTCGCTTTGTTTGCGTTGGCCTTTGTTGTGTTGCTCGCGGAAGCGGCGAGGGGGAGCCCGCTCGCGCCGTGGGAACGCCTTGTCCGCCGCCTGAACGTCATCGCGCCCCTCCTGATGCTGCCGGTCATCGGCTGGTGGATTTTTCACATTGTCGATGCCCTGAGGACCCCGAAGCCCGAGCTTGTCGACCTTCGCAATCCCGTCGCGGCCAAGGCGCGGGCGGTGCTGCAATCTGCAATTGTCCGGTAAATTGCGGCGGGTTCCCCAATCTCAGACATCCTGACATGCGGGGAAATCGGCTGAGACGATCCTTGGCAGGGCGGGAACTCCGCTGGCGCGCTGGTTTTGCCGAGCCCGCCGACTTCTCCCGGCGGACGCCGATCAGTTGATGCTCGGGCGAACGACAGGCCGGTCAATCGGATTTGCTGAGCCGCTCGACCGGCTTGTCGTAGAGGAGCGCGTGCGCTTCGCGCAGAATCCCCGGAATCCGGTCGCGGAACGGGCTGGATGCCAAAGCCGCCGAAAGATCGGGGATTTCTGCGGCATTTTTTCCCGGAAACCAATGCCCCGCCTGCCCGAGCAGGTTGTAGCGCATTTTCCCGAAGGCCACCATGTCGAGCGATCTGGCGAAATTCCAGAGCCGGAGGATTTCCCAGATATTGATTTCGCCCGGGCAGTCCTCCCATTTTGGGATCCCCACTTCCCAGTCCCGGCACCAGTCTGCGCCGAGGGCCATTTCCATTTCCCCGACGAGCCGTTTTTCGATTTTGGCCACATGCCCGGGCGCGTCGGGAAGGAACGTCAGGGAGCGGATGTGTTCGTCGAAATCCGACGGCTTGGCGGCACCGACCGAGAGGGTGTGGATGTCCGGGCGTCCCAGGCAGAACAGGTTGTTGAAGACGATGGGGCCGAGGGGGGCGCAAAGCCCGGCGAGCTTCGCCGGGGGCTCGTAAAGCTTTCCGCCCTTGTCGTTCGGGCTGATGATGAAGACCCCCATGTCGTGGCGGGTGGCGGCCGCGATGGCGCGTTCGTTCGAGCGGTTCACCCAATACCAGTGGAGGTTCACGTAGTCGAACTCCCCGGTGTCGATGGTCTTGCAGATCACGTCGCAGTCGCCGTGGGTCGAGAACCCGATGAAGCGGGCGCGGCCTTCTTTCTGGATTTCGCGGGCGACCGACAGCGCTCCTCCCGGCGCGAGGGCGGATTCGAGCACCGCCTCGTTGTTGATCCCGTGCAGGGCGAGGAGATCCACATGGCCGAGATGCAGCAGGGACATCGAGCGCTCGAAGGCTTCGCGGAATTTTTCTCCCCCTCCCTCCGGAGAGACCTTGGTCTGCACGATGATCTCTTCGCGCGGAAGCCGGGGAAGGATTTTTCCGAGCTGGAATTCCGAGCTTCCGTAACCCCGGGCGGTCTCGATGTGGTTGATCCCGCAGCCGATCGCCTTCAGGACCGTATCCTCAAGGTTCTTCTGGCTGTCGTCCGGGATGTCTTCCTCGTCTTTCCAGGATTTCTGGAAGCGCATTCCCCCGCAGGTGAAGACCGGCATTTCGAGGCCGGTGCGCCCAAAGCGTCGTCGTGGCATCATAGAAGGATCAATTTTGCGGCGGATTCTATTTCGGCGGTTTGCGGGAACAGGTCCACCGGCTGGATATAGACGATGGAATACCAACTGCCCAGCTTCTTCAAGTCGCGGGAGAGCGTCGCGGGATCGCAGGAGACATACACGAGCGTTGCCGGGCGGTATTTTCCCAGGATGTCGACGACCTCCGGTGAAAGCCCCTCGGCCGGCGGGTCCAGAAGCACGGCGGTGCCCGCAGGGGACGAGGCTTCCAAGGCCTGCGGCAGGTGGGTTTCCACCGCCCCCGCAAGATAGGTTTCGTTTTCCGCAGCGGAAGCCTTCGCCGCCCGCACGGCCCCCGCGCTCCATTCGATGCCGATGGTTTTGCTGAACTTTGCCGCGAGGTTTTTGGAAAAAAATCCGGCCCCGCAATAGGCGTCCACCAGGAGCCCGCCTTCCGTCCCGAGCATATCCGCCACGACGGCCGCGAGAACGTCCGCCGCCCCGGCGTTCACCTGGCTGAACCCCCGGTAATCCGACCTCTCCCTCAACGTGATCCGGCGGTCTTCGCGCGGCGGGCTTTTGGCGAGCGCGGCGAGCTGTTCATTGACATGGGCCGTGGCGATCGGGCATTCCGCAGTCGGCACGATGCGGTGGGATTTCCGGCCATGAAATCCCACTTTCCCATCCTGGACGTGGACGGAGATCCGGTTGCGGTATTCCCACTCGGAGGGGGAGGGGAGCACGGGGCGAAGATCCGGAGTCTCGATCCCCCCGATTCTTCGCAGGAGCTCCCGGACCTGCTCCCGCTTGGTGTCGAGCTGGCGGGGGTAGGCGATGTGCTGGTAGGCGCACCCGCCACACTTTCCGAAGATCGGGCAGCGTGGCGTCACCCGCCCCACGGAAACCTCGGTGAGCCGCACCACCTCGGCTTCGAGGAACGACTTTTTCTCCCGGACGACCCGCGCCAGCACCCGCTCGCCCGGCAGCGTGAACGGCACAAAACAAACGCGGCCGTCCGGCAGCCTGCCGACACCCGACCCGCCGAACGCGATGCTCTCGATGAGGATGGATGTTTCCAAGGCACCCAAGCTAGCGGAGGAACCGGCGGGCTCAATGATGGATTGCAAATTCCTTCGACTCGCGGGCACCGCTGTGCGAAGCTCGGCGGCATGAAATCCGTACGCATCGTCGAGCAGCTCGCCATTTTCATCGCCAACAAACCGGGGACTCTCGCTGCGGTTTGCGACGCCCTCGCCGAAGACAAGATCAACATCTACGGGCTGACCGTGTCGGATACCGTGGACCACGCGGTGGTCCGCATGGTGGTGAGCGACACCCGGCGGGCCATTGCGCTGCTCGAGTCCCACGGGACGCTGGTCGTCGAAAACGACGTGATCATGATGGAGAACGACAACCGCCCCGGTGGGCTCTCGAAAATCGCGAAGGCCCTCTCGGCAGCCAGGGTCAACATCGAGTATGCCTATCTCGCCTCGATGCCCACGGCCAAAAAAGGGCTCCTGATCCTGCGCGTCAGCGACGTCAGGAAGGCGCTGAAGATTCTTTCCAATCCGGCACTGGGGATTTAAGCCGTCTTGCCAGCCCCGGATTCTTCTGGAAGAATCCGGGGGCGCTTGCATATGGCATCCAGGCTCGAACAAATATTGGCCCATCTCGGACTCAGCGGTCTGCATCCTTTTTTTCGCAAGGAGAAGGTCGACGATTCGTTGCTGGGCGGTTTGACCGATTCCGATCTCCGTGAAATCGGGGTGGTCAAGCTGGGGGACCGCAAACGCCTGCTGGCCGCGTTTTCAAACGCGGCAACCCCTCTCGCGGCCCCCGAATTTTCCCCCGCTCCGGAACCTGCGCCCCAACCTGCGCCGACCGCCCCGCGTGCCGCGAAAGAGGCGAAGGAAGAAGGCGGCGTTGCGGATCACCCCTCGCGGGCCGCGTTGGGGCATCCCTTTTTGAACAGCCTCGGCATGCCGTTCGTGCCGACCACCCGCAGCAAAACCCTGTTTTGCATCTGGCAGTTGCGCATTTGCGACTATGCGCAGTATTGTTCGGAGACGGGTGCGGCAATGCCCTCGGCCGATTATCCGCAGGGGGCCGACCATCCTGTCGTCAATGTTTCCTGGGCCGACGCGCACCTGTTCTGCGAATGGCTCACCAAGCGCGAGATCTGGCTCGGCCTGATCAACTCGCACTACCAATACCGCTTTCCCAAGGACGAGGAGTGGAGCGCGGCTGTCGGGTTGCCCTACGAACACGGCATCAACCCACGGGCCCGCAGCGGGGTCATCGAAGAATTTCCCTGGGGGCCGGATTTTCCGCCGCCGCACGGAGCAGGCAATTACCATGCGCGGCTCGCAGTCGACGAGTTCAAGGAAACGTCTCCCGTCGGCAGTTTTGCCCCGAACAAGTTTGGCATTTACGATCTCGGCGGGAATGTCTGGGAATGGTGTGTGGACGAATATGAACGGGGAAGTTCCTTCCGGGTTTTGAGGGGCGCGTCCTGTTTCAACGACGACCCCGAGTTCCTGCGGTCTTCCTACCGGGACAAATTCCAGCCGGACAAGGGCCGCAACAATGCCGGAATCCGGATCGTTCTCGCGCCGCAATCCGTCGGGGATCCCTGGTATAAGGCCTGAGGAACCGCAGTGACCGGGCTGGATCAAAAGGCAATCCGCGCAATGCTGAACCACCGAACACCGAAAACTCCGCCTGTCGGCGGGGATTACCCAGAGTCCTTGTCGGGATCAGCATCCGTAGTCCGGAATACCGGCAGGCGGATGCAGAGCGGGGCGAGGAACAGGAAGCTCGCCGCGAGGCACCAGACGACCCCGGTCGCGCAGACGAATCCCAGGCCGGTGAGCGCGGGATTTTGCGCGAGCGTCAGGGCACCGAAACCGGTGATCGTTGTCAGGGCGCTGATCAAGACCGGTTTCATCACGGCGGGCAGGTTCGCGCGGGCATCTCCCTTCTCCCGTGCAGCCATGATCAGGTGGACGCCGTAATCCACGCCCACGGCGAGGATCAGCGGAAACGCCAGGACATTCAGAAGGTTGACGGCATGCCCTGCCAATTTGAGGGTCGCCACCGTCCCGCACATGGCCAGGAAGAGCGTCCCCATGTGCAGGGCCAGAATGCCGGGACTCCGGTAAACAAACAACAGGACCACCAGGATGATTCCGGTCACCGCAGCACCGAAGACCAGCAGTTCGCGAGTGGCCCAGGGAACAAGGTCGTCCAGCATCTGGCCCCATCCCGTAACAAGTGCGGCGGGAAGGGCGTCGGCGACGGCTTTCTCCAGAATCTGCCGCGAATCGCGGTCCGAACCGGCGGGCAACCGGATGTAATAAATCACATCCCCGGTGGAGGGAGCCAGCATCCGGTCGAGGACAAACCACCACGGGGAGACGGCGGGCAACTGTTCGCTCAACGGGCGGGGCGACTGCAGGCTGGAGAGGAGGCGGTTCGCGGAATCGAGTGCTCCCGGACGCAATCCGGAAGATCGGCCCGCGTCGGCCACCGCGCGTTCCAACCCCTCCCAATCCAATGCCTGAATCCTGGCGAGATTGCGCCCGATCTGCGCGGGATCCTGCACGAGGGCCGAGGGGCTCGAGAATTTCCCGATCAGCCCCTGTTGTTCGAGTGCCGAGAGTTTCGCGTCAAGCGCGGCCAGCGACTGGTGATCGGTCGGCCCGGGCACCACGACCATCACCGGCTCGAATGTTGCGGGGAAAACCTGTTTGAGCCTCGCGAGAGCCGTCGCGGCCGGGATCTGGCGCGGCTCGAGGGAATTTGTGGACGTGTCGAATCGGAGTGCCCGCCAGGGAAGAAACGCCAGCAGCAGGGCGCACGCGAGGAGGGTGCCGCCGAAGCGGAAGACCCATTTCGAACCCGTCAGACGACAGCACAACTTCCAAACCGGATCCCCCGTGCCAACGGGGATTCCGCGTTCAAAAAGCGGCATGAAAAGGATCATGCCGACCGCGCTGGCCAGGACGCCGATGCCGATCAGCACGCCGAGCTGGGCGAACCCCGCCGAGCCGCTGAAAAGCAGGGACGCGAAGCCGAGACAGGTCGTGAGCGCCACCCAGAGGATCCCCGGCGTGCTGTGCTTCGCGGAATCCGCGATGGCCTCCTCGCGCTCCAATCCCTCCTCCCTCGCCCCGACATACCGCTGGTAAAGCAGCAGGCTGAAGTCGTCGCCGAGCCCGACGAGGATGGAGCAAAATCCCATCGCGACCACGTTCAGCTTGTCGAAAATCAGCGATCCGCAGGCCAGTGAAATCAGGCAGCTCCAGGCGAGGATGAGGGCGGATCCCACCAGGGGAACCAGGGAGCGGAACGAAAACCAGAACAGCGCGGCCACCGCCGCGATCGAAACAAAACTTGTCAGGGCGATGTCCCGGTGCATCGATCGGGAAATCTCGTCCACATAGGCCGAGCGACCGGTGACGGAAATCACCGGTGCCCCGGGACGCCTGCGGAACTCTTCGACGAAGCGATGCACCTTCGCCATCAGCTCGCGGCAATCGCCCGCAGAGAGCCCGGGCATGTCGGCGATGACCGGGACAACCCGCGCCCGCCCGTCGGGTGAAACCAGATCCAGATCCTCCGCCATCGAAAGTTTTTCGGACATCCTGCCCGCCACCGGGGCGATCAGGCCGACCGGATCGTCCATCAATTCGAGGCGGGCCAGCGGGGATCCGGCCACCGCCCGGGCCGCGAGGCGTTGGATGCGCTCCCGGAGGGCATTCGATTCGAGCTTCTCGACCGTCCTGTCGAAATCCTCGTCGCTCTGACCGAGGATGAGAGGCGCGGCAAAAACAGGCAGGGTTTCCCGGCCCGTCTGCGATTCCATCGGCGGGGCGTCCAAGATCCTCAGCACCCACGGCTGCCTGCCGAGGGCCTCCACAAAATCCTCCGCGCCCGCAAGATCGGCACCGGTGGCTGTTTCCACCAGAAACGCGAGTTCCTTCGCCGAGTTGAAATGCGAGTTGTAAATCTTCAGCCCCCGCACCGATGCCTCATCCGAAGGAAGCAGGTCCAGGATCTCCGAGTCGAAGGACTGGCGGCTCTGGAAGAAAAAAACCGCAGCCAGGAGCGGCAGGACAGCGCCCGTGATCAGCAGGCCCGGACGACGGACCGCCAGACAAGCAAGGCTACGGGCTAGCATCGGGGAAATGCGAAATGGGAGCGCACGCACCCTGCGTGCTCACCGCGGCATCCCTGCCGCGCGGATGTCTCTCCCCTTCTCATTTCAAATTCCAGATTACGAATTCCCGCCACGGGTGGCGGGCTAGACGTTGAAGCGGAATTCGACGACATCCCCATCCTGGACCACATATTCTTTTCCTTCGAGGCGGAGCTTGCCGGCTTCTTTGGCTTTGGCTTCCGAGCCGAACGCCAGAAGGTCGGCAAACGCAAGGATCTGGGCGGCGATGAACCCGCGCTCGAAATCACTGTGGATCACGCCCGCAGCGGCGGGGGCCTTGTCGCCGGCATGAATCGTCCACGCGCGGGTTTCTTTCGGCCCGGTCGTCAGGTAGGTCCGCAGGCCCAGAAGATGGTAGGTGGCACGGATCAACTGGCTCACGCCGCTGTCCGTGACGCCGAGTCCGGCAAGGAATTCCCTCGCTTCCTCGGGTGGCAGGTCAGCCAGCTCGCTCTCGATTTGGGCGCTGATGACCACCGCCTCGCTGCCGAGGTGGGCGGCGGCATACGCGCGGACCGCCTCCGCATATTTCGCGGCAGGCGAGCCGCCGGCGATGTCGTTTTCCCCGACATTGCAGGCGAAAAGCGTGGGCTTCGAGGACAGCAGGAAAAACCCTTTGAGGAGGGATTTTTCCTCCGTTCCGAGTTCCGCGGTCAGCGCGGGGCGTCCGGCGTCGAGATGTGGGAGAAGCTTCTCGGCGAGCGCCAGCTCCGCCTTGGCCTCCTTGTCTCCGGCGCGGGCCCCTTTCTGCGAGCGCTCGACGCGCTTTTTGACCGAGGCCATATCGGCGAGGATCAGCTCGGTGTTGATGACCTCGATGTCGCGGACCGGATCCACCGATCCGGTGACATGGTGGATGTCCTCGCTCTCGAAGCACCGGACGACCTGGATGATGGCGTCCACCTCGCGGATGTGGCTTAGGAACTGGTTTCCCAGCCCCTCCCCCTCGCTGGCTCCGGCGACAAGCCCCGCGATGTCCACGAACTCGATTGCCGCAGGCAAGATTTTTTCCGACTTGGAAATGGCGGCCAGCTTCTCGAGCCGGTCATCCGGCACGCTGACGATCCCGACATTCGGTTCGATCGTGCAGAACGGAAAGTTGGCGGCCTGCGCCTTGCGCGTGCGGGTGACCGCGTTGAAGAGTGTGGACTTGCCCACATTGGGCAGCCCGACGATTCCGGCTCTGAGCATAGGCGGCAGAAACTACATCGCCGGGACGCGGGGAGGAAGGACGAAAAATGGTGCTCCCGGCGCGCCTTGAGGCTCTCCGTAATTTTGCGATGGAAACATCGCCCCGCCCGATTTATAAACGGGCCTCCTTCATGAAATCGCTCCCCGTTCTTCCCATCACCGTCATTCTGGCAGCCGTTTTGTTTTCGCTCCCGCTCCGGGCCCAGTCGAGCGGCGCGGCGGCCGCCAACGATGCCGCCTACAGCCTGTTCTCGGCGGGGGACTACACGGCTGCGGCGGCGGCCTACGAGAAGGTGCTGAAGGATTACCCGACGGACCCGGTCTTCCAGATCGCCACGATCCAGCTCGCCTTCTCGCAATATTTTCTTGGCCAATACGACCAGGCGCTGGCCACCCTGAACAGGGCCATTTCGTTTCCGGGGCTGGCTCCGGACCTCGTGCAGGTCGCGAGCAGTTTCCTGCCGCAGATCCTCTCCTCCAAGGCCTCGGCGCTCCCCCTGGCGGATCCGAAGCGGAAGCAGGCGTTCGAGGAGGCGATTGCGAAATTCACGGATTTCATCACGAAATACCCCCAATCGCCGGAAGTGGAATCCGCCACCTACGGGCGCGCCGTGGACAACTTCCAGATCGGCAATTACGAAAAAGTCGTCGAGGACATGCAGGCGAACATCCAGAAATTTCCCAACAGCGGGACCCTGCCCGCCAGCAAGAACATCCTCGCGCTCGCGCTCGCAACGATGGGCAGCGGGGACCTGATGAAGGATGGCGGGGACAAAGCCAAGGGGATGGCCCAGCTCAAACAGGCGGAGGACATCCTCCGGCAGATCATCGGCGAGAAAAAGGACATCGCCCTCATTAACGACGCCTACTTTCAGATCGGGGAAATCCTCTTCACGCGGGCTGCCTTCAGCCCGGAGAGCGAGCGGGGCCCGCTTTACCAGCAGGCGCTCGCGGCCTACCAATCGGTTCTCCCGAAAGAAGAAATCCTCCAGCTCCAGCAGAACAAGATCAAATCCTTCCCCGCGCTGAAGGCGGTCGCGCTGCGCACGAACAACGCGGCGCTGAAGAGGCAGCTCGACAAGGACAACGAGCGGGAGCTCAAGAAGTTCGCGGAGATCAGCGCCAAGCCGGACCAGACCGCGACAGCGATCCTCAAGATGGGGGAAATCTTTTTCAACGCGCAGAAATACGACGAATCGCGCGTTCTTCTGACCCACGTGACGCCGTTCCTCGCCTCGGACGACGAGAAGATGCGTTCGCTTTATTACAAGACGATGGGATACGTGATCCAGAATGCCGTGGACAAGGCGCTGGCCGGCTACCAGGAATTCACGTCGACCTACAAAACCAACCCCATCGCCGAGAGCCTGCCGTTCGCGATGGGCAACATGTATCTCGGCCTCGGCAACCCGGACGAGGCGATCCGGTATTTCGACGAATCCGTGGCCCAGTATCCCAACGGCCGCGTGGCCGGGCTTTCGGTCGTCAGCAAAGCGCAATCGCAGGTGGGCCTGAAAAATTACGAGGAGGCATTGAAGACGTTCCAGGCCCACCTCGCCAAGAACCCTCCTCCCGATGTGGCGGTTGTCGCCCAATACGGCCTGGCCGGCATCAACAAAGACACCGGGAAATGGGACGACGCCATCGCCGCCTACAAGGTCGTGAAGGAAAAATTCCCCGGCACGTCGCAGGCGCTCGAGTCGGATGCCTGGATCGCCATCGCCACCCAACAGAAAGGTGACAACGCGGGGGCGGTCCCGCTTTTGGAAGCCTTCATCAAGGGCAACGAGAAGCACCAGTTGACACCGTTAGCCCTCTATTACCTCGGCGCGGCCCAGATCACACTCGGGAAAAAAGACGAAGGGGATGCCACGCTCGCCACGCTGGCGGAAAAGTTCCCCGACAGCCAGACGGCTCCCTACAGCTACTTCATCCGCTTCCAGCTCGCGATGGCCGCGGGCAAGTCCGACGATGCCAACAGGCTGATGCGGCAGTTCATCGCGAAGTATCCCAAGGACGACAGGGTTTACTTCGCCTACGATTCGATCGGGCAGAATGCCGCCAACTCGGCCAAGCCCGAGGAGGCGATCTCGGCCTACACGGAGTTTGCGCAGAATTATCCCGAGAACCCCAAGGCGGCCGAGGCGCTCTCCAAGATCGCGGAGTTCCAGCGCGGGGGTGCCGACCGGCTCGCGGCGAACTACCCGTCCCTCAAAGAGGAGGAACAGACCAGGTGGAAGGAGGCCGTCAAGGCGGCGATCGCAACCTCCGAGGAGATGCTGGCCAAGTATCCCGCCAGCCCGGATCTCGCCTCCTGTCTCCAGCCCCTCTTCGCCTCCCAGCGCATGCTTGTTCGCGCCGAACTCAAGTCCGACGCCCAAGCCGAGGAGTATTTTCAACAGCTTGCCGAAAAGACACCCGACGCCGGGGCCAAGAGCAAAATCCTGTTTGGTCTTGGCGCGTTGATCGCCGGGAAAGACAAGCCGCGTGGGTTCGCCATGATGGGCGAGGCCTACGACCCTGCGGCGGTTTACTCTCCCAAGGATCTCGATATTTACGGCCTCGCCCTCGTGGATGACAGGAAGTTCGACCAAGCCACTGCGGTCTTCAAAAAACTGGCCGTGGATTTTCCCGTCCCTCCCGGCACGGTCGCCGCCCCGGCCATTCTGGAAGCGCAGGCGATTTCGATCTTCGGCCTCGGGCGTGTCGCCCAGGAAAACAAGCAGACCGCCGAGGCGGGCAGGATTTTCCAGCAGTTGAAGGCATTGTATCCCTGGTCGCCCAAAGTCCTCGAGGCCGATTACGGCATCGCGGAGTCGCTGCGCGCGGACGGCAAGCTGGATGAGGCGCTCCAGCTCCTGCCCGCGATCATCCGGGCGCAGAATGCGAGCGCGGACCTGCGGGCGAAGGCCTTCCTCCTCGGCGGTTTCATCATGAAGCAAAAATCCGAGGCGGCCACCGACCCCAAACAAAAGGGGGAATTCCGCGGCCAGGCGATCGATTTCTTCGCGAAGATCGCCCAGTTGTTTACCGGGGTCCCGCTGGCCGCGACGGAAGGCCTCTGGCAGGCCGGCCAGCTTCTCGAGGAACAGTCGAACGCCAGTGCCGACCCAAAATTCAAGGCGCAGCAGTTGGACCGCGCGAAGGCGTTCTACAAGCAGCTCGCGAAAGATTTTCCGGACAGCCCCTACGCGCCGAAGGCCAAAGAAAGGCTGGCGGCGTTAGGCACCCCGTGAACCGGGGCGAGCGGGCGGGGGAGCTGCTCCGTCGCCTCCCGGAGATTTACCCGGACGCGCACTGCGAGCTCGTTTTCGCCAACCCGCTCGAGCTTCTTGTGGCCACGATCCTGTCCGCGCAGTGCACGGACAAGCGCGTGAACCTCGTCACCGGGGAATTGTTCCGGCGTTGCCGCTCCGCACGGGAGTTTGCGGAGATCCCGCTCCCGGAGCTGGAAGCCCTCGTCCGCCCCACGGGGTTTTTCCGGAACAAGGCGAAGAACATCCGCAACATGGCTGCCGACCTTCTCGCGGGGCACGGCGGCAAAGTCCCGGAGTCGCTGGGCGAACTCTCCGCCCTGCCAGGCGTCGGGCGCAAGACCGCCAACGTCGTGCTCGGGAATGCCTTCGGAAAGAACGATGGCGTCGTGGTGGACACCCATGTCACCCGGCTCTCCCTGCGTCTCGGCCTCACCAAATCGCACAACCCCGCCCGCATCGAGCAGGACCTGATCAAACTTTTCCCCAGGCGGCACTGGGCCGATCTCAGCCACTGGCTGATCTTCCACGGCCGCCGCCGCTGCCAGGCCCGCAAGCCCGATTGCGCGGGCTGCGAGCTGCGCGACATCTGCCCCTCGGCGGGCAAGGCAGGCTGAAAAAGGAGACACCGGACTTTGCCAGAGGCAGATGTTGACGGGGGATGGGTGCCCTGCGTGGCCTGTGTCAGGGTGATGAGCAGGGGAACGCCGTTGTTGTCGTGGCGAACGTGGCGACGTGGGGGGCCGCGAGATGGAGCCCGACGACCCTCACAAACAAAATCGTCCAGTCGTTCTTGGTCATGGTCGTCGGGTTCGCCCGTATGTCCGAACTGGCAATATGCCGGCTATTTGTCTTTCCGGAACTCCCGGTGGCCATCCTTCATTTCGTTCTTCAGGCCGACGATGTCTTTGCGGGCTTCCTCCCATTTGCTGTCCTTGATGTTTTGGATGAGGCCATCGACGGACCCCACGAAAACGCCCATGCTTTCCTTGTAGGATTTTATCATGGCGGCCTTCTGGTCCGGGGGGAGAGCCGCAGCAGACTTGGGGACGAGGTCACGGGCTTCGATCGCGGAGGTTTTGATGATTCCGGCAAGTGTCAGATAAGTGGCCTGACTGTTTTCCTGCGGTTTCTCGAGGCCCAGGGAGAGTTCCTGGCAGGCCTTTTTCATGCGCTCCATATTTTTTTCGAGCGGGGTATCCGCCTTCATGCCGGAGAGCGTGGCGAGGGAGATGAGGAGCGTCAGCACGACGGGGCGTGCCAATCGGTGATTCAAATCGGTTTTCATGCGGCTTTCCTTATACGGTGGAATTCCGCCTGCCGCCAGTGGGAACCCAAATCCGCGTCACGCCAACGATGGGAGGGCGAACCTCCGTGTGAGCCCATTTATTACGGCTCAGACGGAGCTTCGCCCTCCCCTCTCATTTCCTCCCTTACGCGCGGATTTTGGGGGAATCGCCTACTGCCAGATCGCGTCATCCGCCAAGCGATGACAGCTGATCCCTATCGTGCGACAACCTCACCCGCAATCCGTTGGGCGGGCTGCACTAGCGCGGTGGAGGACGCCCGAATGCCTTCTGGTGCGCGTCGCGGAGCTGGCGCGCGGAGTAAAATCCCGAGCGGCGGGCGACCTCGTCCAAGGGAAGCGGCGAGCTTTTCAGAAGCGATCTGGCGGCACCGAGGCGTTCGCGGCGCAGGAAGCGCCCGGGCGAAATGCCGAGCCTGGCCTGAAACTCGCGGGTGAAATGTTCGCGGCTCAGGTGCGCGCGGTCGGCGAGTTCCTTGATGGTGACCGGTTCGAGGAAATGCTCGCGGCAATAGCGGATCGCGTGGTCCAGCGAAGAACCGTCACCGGATCGGGGCTGTTCGAGCTGTGCCCACCATTTCAGGTAAAAGGAATAGGCGAGTTCACCGATTTGGAACCGGTCGGTGTCCGCACGCGTCGCCACACGCTGGAGCAGGTGTTGCAGGACCAATCCCGCCTGCGAGGCGGGTGCCAGGGGAAGCACCGCGCCGAATTTTTCCCGGAACCCGCGCCAGAGGGAAACGCCGAAATCCCCATACACGTTCAGCCAGGAGAAGACCCACGGCGAGCGTCCGCCCGCAGGGTATCCATAGGCGGAGGATTCCGGCACCAGGGCCAGGAACGCGGTGCTCTCGGGAACAGGCTGCCGCCGACCCTCTAACTCGAAAAAACCGGCCCCGTGGCGCGTCCATTGAAGAATCACAAATGCGTTGTCTCCGCGGTTGCGGCATTCCCAGTAGTATCGGCTGTTGGAGCGTTTTTCTTGCAAACATGCAAACGGAATCTGCATCCATTGGGATTTCATCGGAAACAACACATATCACAAAATCGTCCATATTCATCACATTTTTTTTCTCGCCTATCACGGGGAAAGAACGAGCTTTGAGGTGCATGAATCCCAAAATTTCCCTTATCGGTGCCGGGTCGGTGGTTTTCGCGAAGAACCTGATCGGCGACATCCTGCAATCCCCCGAGCTCGGGGACGCGACCATCTGCCTCATGGATATCGATCCCGCGCGATTGAAGGTGGCGGAAGTGATGGCGAACAAGATGGTGGCCAAGCTGAAATCGCGTGTCCGGATCCAGGCGACCCTGAGCCAGAAGGAAGCGTGCCGCAACGCGGGCTACGTGATCTGCACGATCCAGGTCGGCGGATACAAGCCTGGGACGGTCATCGATTTCGAGATCCCGCGGAAATTCGGGCTGCTTCAAACCATCGGAGACACGCTGGGGGTGGGAGGCGTGTTCCGGGCGCTGCGCACGATTCCGGTGATCAATTCGATCGCGGAAGATATCGCCGTGGTCGGGGCGGAGGGATGCCTGCTGTTGAATTACACCAATCCCATGTCGATGAATTGCATGGCGGTCGCCAAGGCGGTCGGGATCCCACATGTCGGCCTCTGCCATTCCGTCCAGGGGACCTCGCAACAGCTCGCCGGTTTCGCGGGGCTCCCGTATCAGGACATCACCTATCTTGTGGCGGGGATCAACCACATGGCGTTTTTCCTCAGGTTCGATTACCGCGGGCAGGACGCCTACCCGCTGCTGTTCAAGCTGCTGGAAGACCCCGGGTTCCAGCAGGAAAAGGTGCGTTTCGAGATGATGCGGCGGACCGGGTATTTCGTGACCGAATCGAGCGAGCACCAGAGCGAATACGTGCCGTATTTCATCCACCACGGGAAGCCGGTGATCGACCGGTTCGAGGTGCCGATCGATGAATATCTCCGGCGCTGCGAGGCGATCATCAAGTCGTGGAAACAGGCAGAGTCGGAGCTGCTGGGCAAAGGCGGGGACATCCAGATCAACCCGCCCTCCCACGAATACGGGGCCTACATCATCAAGGCGAGGGAAACGGACCGACCGACTGTCGTCTACGGCAACGTGCCGAATACCGGACTGATCACCAACCTGCCGGATGGGTGCTGCGTCGAGGTGCCCTGCCTGGTGGATGCGCAGGGGATCCAGCCGACATTTGTCGGCGACCTGCCCCCCCAGCTCGCGGCCCTGTGCCTGACAAACATCAACGTGCAGACGTTGGCGGTCGAGGCCGCGCTGACCGGGAAGCGCGAGCACATCTACCACGCGGTGATGCTGGACCCACACACTTCGTCGGTGCTGCCGCTGGACAAAATCTGGGCGATGTGTGACGAGATGATCGCCGCGCACCAGAAGGCGGGGCTTCTGGGAGAGTATGCGCCCGTCGTGAAGGGCACCGGCCGCGCCCATGCGGGAACAGGAGACCGGATCTTGGCGACGGTCGAGTTTGCGGCAAAGGCCGAGAAAACCAAGCGGGCGATGGCCGTGACGGTGGCCGCGAGCAACCCTGGCCCGAAGCCGGTGACCGTTCCCCTGTCCCTCGGCTCCGAACCGGAGGGCGTGCTGGCCGCCGACCGCAAAATGAAGTTTTCCGTGCCTGCGGGAAAAACCGTCCGGCGCGATGTTCTCCTGCGCCGTTGCGGGGAAGATCGGGAGTTCACGCTGGTGCTGCGTTCGGGGATGGACGGGGTTCTCGCCCGCTCGCTGTTCGTGCCGGTCCGCAGGAATCTGGATGTGTCCGGCGGGCCGACTCGTTTTGAGGTGGAACTCAATGGGTTTCCCGCCGTCAACGGGACGCTGTCTTGCGAAAGGGGCCGACTGCGGCTGGCCGCGCGGGTGCAGGATTCCAAGATCACAACGCAGGCAGAACAGTTTTGGGCGGGCTCCTGTGTGGAGATGTTCTTCGCGCGCGAGAGCGGGGGGGCGATCCACCAGATCTTCGTGGTGCCCGGCGAGGGAAAGAAAAAACCTTTTGCCGCAGACTCACGGATGCGGACGGTTCCCGGCGTCAAACTCCGGCAGACCGTCGCGGGATCGCACTACGATCTGGAGGCGATCCTGCCGCTTGAGGCGGTCGGCCTGACAGCGGGCGAGCCAGCGTTTCTCTTCGATGCGATTTTCAACTTGTCCGCCCTGGGTGACGCGCACAGCGGCGGACGGGCACCGTTGGGCGGGCGGTTGAATTCGAGCACCAGCAGCACGCATTTCGCAAGGGTCGAGTGCTGAAGCCGCGTCTGCTCGATAGAAAAGGCCGGTTTAGGATTCGTCCAGAAATAACTTGATACAGCATGGAGTTTCGGCGATTGTGCCGATGTGAAAGATCGCACCAGCGACTTGGAGGCGATAGCGCAAAGGTTTGATTTGATGAAGGGGCGACTCGA
>JBAYTU010000019.1:0-47679 GCA_041675465.1 Terrimicrobiaceae bacterium
AGCCGACCCGGCAGGAAATGGAATCCATCGCCTTGACTCGCTCAAGCTTTCATGGGGAATGGAACTATACAATCAGCCCATCGAACTAATTATTGTATCAAGTTATTTCTGGACGACTCCTTAGCGTCCCCCGCGTCCACCGCGCGAAACCCTCTTCGAAATTGCCCTTGAAAGCCTTCCTCGTAAAATCCTGGCACTCGCCCACGCTCATGACGTGGATGAGCTTTGCCGCGCGCAGTGGAGGGCTGCTCCTCGTCACCCCGCTCATCCTTCGGAATTTCTCGCCCGCCCAGACGTCCCTTTGGTTCCTGTTCCTCACCATCGCCTCGCTTATCATGATGGCGGACTTCGGGTTCGGACCATCCTTCGTCCGGGCGATTTCCTACGCCCGTGGCGGACGGCGGACGCTCGAAAGTGGTGCGGATCTTCTCGAAGGCCCGAACCAGCCGCTTCTGGGATCCATCTACCGCGCTCTTCTAAAATCCTATACCCGCCTTTCGCTCATCGGCGGGGTTCTGGGGGCGGGTCTAGGGACATGGGCTGTGATGAAACCAGTCTCTGAGCTGGCAGATGCCCGCGAGGGCTGGGCCGCCTGGGGGATCGTCTTGGTCGCTTCGATCGGGATCTTCCGCAACAACGCCTACAGCAACTGGCTCCAGGGACTCAACCTCGTGGCACGGGTCCGGAGGGCCGAGGCGATTCTGGCTCTTGGCACCACCCTGCTGACTGCCACCGTCGTCTTTGCGACCCACAACTTTCTGTGGACCATTTTGGCCGCGCAGGTCGGCACGCTCCTCTCCTCGCTGATGATCCGTCACATCGGCAGAACGGCGGTGCCGATCGCGGAGGTGACTTCCTCAGAAGCTGAAAAATCCGTCATGGCCTTCATCTGGCCTGCGGCGTGGAGGAGCGGAGTGGGGGTGCTGATGTCGAGCGCCATCATCCAGGCCTCCGGCGTCATCTATGCCCAGATGGCTCCACCAAGCCAAGTGGCACCCTATCTGCTCGCCATGCGCATCCTGCAAATGATCATCCAGATCTCCATGGCCCCGTTCTACAGCAAAATTCCCCACTTCGCCGCCCTCTACGCGGCCGACCGACGACCGGAATTGATTCGCGACGTCCAAAAAGGAATGGCCCGCGCTCACTGGGTCTATGTCGCCGGAATCCTCGGAGTTGCCTTGACGGTCCAGCCACTCCTTCACCTCATCGGCAGCAAGGTTTCCTTCGTCAGCACAACCCTCTGGCTCTTCATGGGGCTCGCGTTCTTCATCGAGCGCATGGGGGCCATGCACCTCCAGTTCTACTCCCTCTCAAACCACATCCTCTGGCACACAGTCACTGCGGTATCAGGAACAATCTATCTTTTGGCGCTGCTCTTACTGCTTCCTGTAATAGGAGCCTTTGCGTTTCCATTGGGGATTTTATTGGGATATGCAGGTTTCTATAGTTGGTTTTCTGCCCGTCTTGTCTATCGTCACTATATGCTTAATTGGAGAGGATTCGAGAAAACCGTAAGTACTATCCCGCTTTGTATTATTTTTCTATTGCTAACAGTGTCATGCATAACTATCTATATTTTCAAATAAAATACTACATATGTTAACATTGCCTATATTTACAGAGCCAGATGTGTCTCACATTAAAACGGGGTTGCGCCGAAAAATGCTTTTGCGGTGGCTGAGACTGCGTGAAAGATCATCCTCATTGCTGCGATTTCGATACAATGGGTTTTCCTATTGTTTGAAAGCAGAAGCTGGTGCGGCAGATCATATATTAGGGTCCACGTTCAAGATAGATAATCTTATTAATGCAATACCTGAAGCACCAAAAGTAGTATTCGATGTTGGAGCGAACTGCGGGTTGTTTTCTGGGATGTTGCTAAATAGCTTTCCAGAAGCAAAAGTCTTTGCATTTGAACCGAACGCAGATTTGCAACATGCATTTCTGTTCAACACAAATGGCCGTGCATTTCTTGAAATAAGCGGGATTTCTGACTGTGAAGAAGAACTAACTTTCTACAAGACACAGGGAAGCCAGACGTCAACCTTTGTCAATGGCAGCGACTATCTAAGGGATAATAAGCTCGTTGGAGAATATAAAGTGCGTGTAACAACCCTTGATGCCTTCTGTAGTAAACACTCAATAGATAGTATAGATGTTCTTAAAATTGATGTGCAAGGGCTTGAGCGAAAAGTCCTTGCTGGGGGCGGTAAGATTCTTAAAACGGTTAGTTCTCTTCTTATCGAATCTTCGTGGTCTTTTCCTGATACGGTTTTTCTAGTTTCTGATTTGATAAATAGCTATGGGTTTACCAACATTTATGTTTTGAATAATGTCTTTACAGGGGCAGACTTGCTATTGCGTAGAAGCTTCAGTGATAAAGTTAAAAGCCCTATTGCGAAATATAGCTCGCAATAAGTCGCGTTTTGTCACATTGGCGTGGGAGCAATCAACCCGGTGGTCTCGCTTCTCCTGCTTCCCCACATAGGCGTCGTAGCTTTCCCAGCCGGGATCGTCGCGGGGTATGCGGGGTTTTATACGTGGTTCTCGGCGCGTCTGGTCTATCGCCATTATGGCCAGCGCGCATGGCAATTTGAAATAAACACCAGTTGTATTCCTCTAATAGCTTTGCTCTTCCTGTTAACCTGCAGCATGTCCAACATATGGAAAATGAACTAAAACCCGCCTTGATCATCGGCAATGGCCCCAGCGTGGATCAACTCGATCCAAAAATCTTTGACCATTTCACGACGTTTGGATGCAATCATATCTGCAAGAAGTTTCCTGACTGGGGAAGAGAGACTGACAATGTCGTGATTACCGACTCGAACCGGATCCGTGAAATTGGGTCTGCTTACAAGGACTACAAGGGAGGGCTTTTCATCGGAGACGAACGCTATGCAAATCCACCGGTGAAACGTATCCGGGAAATCATCGGTCGTGATTTTGTCCCGCTGCGGCAACTAAAAAAAGAGACGCTTGACCGAATTCCGCAAATTGACGGAATTTGCTGGCACAAGCTTCTCTTCTCGACAGTGTTTCACAAGCTGCGCTTCACTTTCGATTTCGACAGGGGACTCAACTTCGGCTATAGCGTTGTTACGAGTGCCATCCAGATCGCAGCCATTCAGGGACATAAAACCATTCTGCTTACTGGCGTGGATTCGAGCTACAATTCTGATAAGGACTACTTTAAGGGAATGGTTGGGAAGATCGATTTTGTAAATTACGATTTCATTAAGAATCCCCGCCTCTTTATGGAGCCGGTTCTTGCTCTGGCTCAAGTTTACCTTGAGGAGCTGGGTGTCCGCCTGATTGATTGCACGCCGGGGGGGAAACTTCAGTTTATCTCGAAAGGGAGCTTTGCGACGCTTCCGCCATTTTTTAAGATTGACAGGGATATCAAGTACCCGTCACCGCTTTGATTATAGCTTTCAGGTCCCTCGGTATTCTGCCCCGTATCTCATAAGTGCCTTCGCTCTGTAGCCATTAGTCCGAAGTAGTCGAAGGGGAAACCCTCCGGTTCTGCCGGAGGGCTCCCAGAGTTTAAAGTTGCCCCCTAAACTGCGGACCAGCGGTTAAACAAAAATCGAGAACTCCACCCAGCACTCCTCTTTCCGAAGCGCAAAAATGACTTCATACCAATATTCTCAGGCTGAAAGCAAGCCTGAATTGTTCTGGCAGACAAGCTTTTCAGATAAAGCCATTTGTTTTATTGGCTTTATTTACTTTCTTTTGATGCCTTACCATCAAGCCCTGCGGCTTTTTTCCGACAATATCGTGGTTATCGCTTGGAAAGATGCTCTTTTGGCGATGGCTCTTCCACTTTGTGCCATATGCTCACTGGACCGATCATATCCACTCATGTTAAGGTCAGGCTTAGCAAGCGCGGTAGTGGCGGCATTGATATTAACTGCCTGGGGGGTGTTGACAAACAATTTTCTGGTCGTTTTCGAGGCTGTATTATTTGTTTTTGGATCAGCGGCCTGCTGTGTCTTCTTTTACCGGGCGATTGCCAAGGCGCTTTCTTCAGGAACTATTCCTGTAAGTCTGCTGCTGATCATTCTTAGCTGCTGCATTTTTATAGTATGGATATCGATGGAGGAAAGATTGGGTATTGGATCTTACTTTACTTCAGACGATGAGATCGCGATCGGATATGGTCAGAGGTTTGACATGGCGCGAGCGCGTGCTTCGTTTGACGCGTCCTTCTCTGCTGGTCAGTGGATATGGTTCGTTGCTGTTACTGCTTGGACGATTGGTGTTATGAAAGGCGGCGTGTCCCGCTTCTGGCTATTCGTCTTTTACGCAATTGCATTCTGCGGTATTGTCTACACGCTAAGTCGCGGTCCACTTCTTCTATTTTGCATATCGAGCATTCTTGCTGTAATTGCATTTGTTGTTTCGAATCTGAAAAAGCGGCTTGTTCCAACTGTTATTTCAGTGGCAGTGTTATCTTTCGTTAGTCCGATTGTTTTTTTTGTTTTGCCCGGCGAATCCAGCGACGTCTTGATTGAACTTGCGGCCTCAAGTGGAGATGAAAATGAATCATCTAATCAGATCCGAAAAGAAAGATGGCAGGCAGGCATCGACTTAGCTCAAAGCACGTTTCCCTGGGGGAGAGGGGTCCAATATTTCAATCTGAAGACGCTTGTTGGAACCGGTGAAATCAATGAGAACACATGGCTGGACTACACGACTTCACTTGGTGTCTTCGGCCTGCTGATTGTTGCTTTGTATCACTTTAGTTTGGTGTTAATTATGGTTAAGGGGGCATTATTATGGTTGTCAGGCAGCGCGCCGCGTAATTTAAGTCTTCTTTATCCGGTTTATATCGGGTTTCCCTGGATTTTTTACGGGTTTATGTTTCCTACACTTGCAAGTCGATTCTCATGTATGATTGCATGGGGCATTTTTGGCGCGAGTTGTGCATTCACTCTGATGGCTGGGGTAAAACCCGTGTTGTCTGATGAGCCTCGCCCCCAGTAAGAGTGAATTGTTCCAGTTGGTTCCGGTAACTACATGAAGTGTAAGAAAGCGCCTGCATGCTCGCGAGTTCCTTGCCCAGGGTTGTGGGTGGCATTAGTTATTAAATCGATCTAAATGTGTTCGTTCATTGTCACCGAGCGGTAGATCCACTTTATGGCCTTGGCGTTCAACTTCAGTTTACGCCCGCCCCGCTTGGTTCCATCAAGCATTGCCCTTCTTCGTAAAACCTGACCGAAAATAGAGCATTTTGAAGTGATGAAATAATGCAAAGAAGCCAACAAATCTTATGTTTACCAAAAAACAACTGATTATTGTTGTTGGTTCCGGTGACTACACTGGGGCGTGTAAGATGGCCCACTTGTATGGCAGGGAGTTCCGTGCACAGGGTTGGCAGGTGACATTTATTGTTGGCGACCCGCCACGCGGGGATTCAACGCGATTGGCCGATGTGTTGCGGGAGGATGGTTTTGCGGTCCTCGAGGAGTCCGGATTTTTCCGGCTTCGTGATCCTGGTTTGATTGCCCGAGTTCGCAAAACTGTCAAAGCGATCTCACCGGCATTTGTTCTGAGCACAGTTCAGATTGATCTCAAAATTGTTGGCCCTGTCTGCAGGGGGTTGGAGATTCCATACATCGTTTTTGATCAGACGCTGCATAAATTCTTTGGCAAATGGCCACTTCCTTGGTTCAAGAAAATGTTTTTTGCTCGCGAGATGCGCGCTGCGCGCGCCGTTGTGGCGGTCGGTCCCGCCGTCCGGGATCAGGCTGTGAAGGAATTTGGATGCCAGACCGAAAGAACATTCGTGGTCCCTAATGGGATTGTCACCGCAGACTACCACGGCGAAAGACAGGAAGTTCCGACACATCGGGGGGAGCGTGTCCGTGGCCTCAACATTGGCCGCATCGACCCGCAGAAGGGGCAACAGGTATTGGCTGAGGCACTTGCCACGGTTTGTGCGAGTGGCGTTAAGATGCAAATTGACCTTGTGGGTGGAGCGACACCCAACCATCCCGTTTCCGAAAACTATTTCCGTGAGCTTCAGGAGGTCATCCGCAGGCTCCAAATCGGCGAGGTGGTTCATTTTCTCGGATGGAGAAGCGATGTGCGAAGTCTCCTGGCGGATTATGACTTCTACGTTCACTCCGCATTGTGGGAGGGTCCCCCTCTGCCGTTATCCGTCCTCGAAGCCATGGCATCGGGATTGCCTGTAATTCTGACAGATTGCGTGGGCCGACCTGGTGGTTTTGTGGATGGCGTGCATGGCCGAGTCGTCGAGGCAGGTGACAGTCGAAGCCTGGCGGATGCCCTCAGTTGGATGGCTCTTCTATCCCAGAAGGAACGCGCGGATATCGGGGAAAACTGCCGCAAGCTTGCCGTTGAAAGATACGACGTTTCTGTAACGGGAAAACAGTTTGTTGAAATCTGCGAGTCTGTTATCAGAGAATGAAGGATCAGCCTCGCAAGCTTGAAGCGCTGCAATTCCTCCGTGGGCTTGCGGCGCTTCTTGTCGTTACATTTCACGTTACGGAGCAGCTCTCCTTGAAACTTCTGATTTCATTGGAATCTGTTTTTTCTTGGGGTGCCCGTGGCGTTGATCTTTTCTTCGTAATCAGCGGATTTATTATTATGTTTATTCACAGGAAAGATGTGGGGATCAGCTCGCGTCTATCTGTATCTACAAAGGCAATGGTGGCCATAGGTTGCACCTCTGCGCTTCTTGTCGGTCCAGTTGCTTGGACTGTGGCGGTAGCGATTGGACTTTTGTTTTATTATTTTGTTGAGAGGGCTCTTCAGAAGCACGTCGGCGCATTTATTCGGTCCACCTGGCAGCCAGCATGAAGATTATCATCCTAAACGATTACGCCACGGTCCGCGGTGGTGCGGACCAGGTGGCGATTGCCGGGGCGCGGGCGGCCGCTGAGGCCGGGCATAATGTTCTGTTTTTTGCGGGCTGCGGGGACGTTGCCAGCGAGGAACTGGAGCATGATCGCATCACGGTCAGGCTTCTCGGTGGGCCTGACCTGCTGGAGCAATCCACAAGCATACCCGGGATGCTTGCCGGTATGTGGTCCTGGAAAGCCGCGAAAGAGGTTGAGAAGATTCTGGAGGGGTATAGCCCTGGAGATACGGTGCTCCATATCCATGGTTGGACGAAGGCGCTGACAGCTTCGATCTTCCCAGTTGCCCGGCGCAAAGGATTCCGACCGGCTGTCACGCTTCACGACTATTTCATCGCCTGTCCGAACGGTGCGTTTTTCGATTTTCCCGCCGCGAAGATCTGCCGACGGATTCCGCTTTCGCTCTCGTGCCTCTGCACCCAATGTGACCGTCGCGGAGTGCTCCACAAGGGGTGGAGAAGCGTCCGGCAAGTTATCCAGGCCGGTCCCGGCGGGTTGCCCCGACATTTGGACCATGCCATCCTGATTTCACGCCACAGCGAGAGTGTGCTCGACGCCCTGCTGCCATCCCGAACCCGTCGCCATTTTGTGCCCAATCCGATTGAGATTAAGAAGCAGGTGCGCGCGAACCCTTCTGCGAGTAGCCGGTTCCTTTTTATCGGGCGCCTAACTGTCGAAAAGGCTGCCGACCATTTGGCGGAAGCGGCGGTCCGTGCCGGGATCGAGGCGCGGTTTGCCGGGGACGGGTATCTGAAGGAAAAGGTGCTGACCATCAATCCCCATGCGACCGTCACCGGTTGGCTGAAACATGCACAGGTCAATGAGGAACTGCGTGCGGCCCGCGTTCTTGTTTTTCCTAGTATTTGGCATGAGACATTTGGCCTCACCGTCGCCGAAGCCTTGGCCCATGGTGTGCCGATTGTTGTTTCTGATGCCTCGGCGGCTGCGGAGCAGGTTGTCCCCGGGGTCAACGGTTTGCTCTACAGGGCCGGAGACATCGGAGCCTTGGCGAATGCTCTGGCTTCACTCAAAGACGATGCGCTGGTCGAGAAGCTGAGTGTAGGTGCTTACGAAAAGTATTGGAAAAACCCACCCTCACCGGAACGTCACGCCAGCGAATTGCTGAAAGTCTATGAGCTGGTTCTGGCATCGCAGATGCCAATACATGGCTCCTGATCGCTTGTTCGGGCTGATCCTGGCGGTCATTTTTTCGATGACTCCAAGCGTGTCAGTCGCCGGGGAAAAGCTGTTGAGGGTTTCGGACTTTGGAGCCCGTCCGAATGACGGAAAAGATGACTCCGCCGCGATCCAGGCTGCTTTATCTCGAGGCTGCAAAGAACCCGGATCTGTGATCCGGTTTTCGGCTGGAATCTACGATGTTTCGCGGATGCTTCTGGTTAACAGAGCACGCGACATGACTCTGGCTTGTTCAGGAACGGTTTTCGTTCTTCATGAGCCCGTGACCCTGCTCGATGTCTCAAACACATCCGGGTTTCGTGCGGGAGGGCTTTCCGTCCAATACATCCCGGCCCCAAGCTTTTTGGTCAGGATCGCAGGGCGCGTCTCCGAAAGCGAGTTGCGTGTCCATTCTCGTGTTGCCTACTCGGGGCCTGTCGAAGGTCTGCTCGGAATGGATCTGGCAAGTCGGAGACCCTCTGGCAGGGATCTCTACATGAGGGAGAAACCCGCGCAGTCAAAGGCGGCTTCGCCGGGAACTCTTGAAATATCCGGGCTTCGAAAGGGGTTTCTTCCGCCTGTCGGATCGTGGACTGCCGTTCGACAAAAGATATACGGGCCTCCTGTCATCAGATTCGCGCATTGTCGTGACATCGCCCTGGGCGCAATTCAGGTTTCCTCTGGCCCGGGCATGGGCATGTTATTCCTTTACTGCGAGGACATTCGGCTCCGAAAAATCCGCGTGACGCCGCTTTCCAGAAGTCGTGCGCTCTCGACCAATGCGGATGCGACGCATTTCAACTCCTGCCGTGGTGCCATCGTGTTTGACGGCTGCACGTTTGAGCGGATGGGAGACGACGCCATCAACATTCACGGGACCTATTTGCGACTAAAGGACGTGCTGTCCCCGAAATCCATCCGGGTCGTGACCGGTCGCCGGGACGTCGATTGGATGCCGGTTTCTCCCCGCGCCGGGGATCAAATCAGCATTCACAGCCCTCAAAATCCATTCGGCGATCCGCTCTTTCTGGGAATCGTGGTTTCAACGAAGTCGGAGCCTTCCACGCGATCCGCCGAGGTCTCATTTCAAGGGGGTGTTCCGCAGGAACTGCCCGAAGATGCCGTCGTATGGAATCGCTCGGCTTCTCCAAGGCTGACGGTAAGGAACTGCACGTTCCTCAACAACCGTGCACGAGGAATCCTCGTTCAATGTGGCAACGCCCTCATCGAACACAATTGGTTCGAGGGGATGTCGGGATCGGCAATCAATGTGACCTGCGATGTTGGAACCTGGTGGGAATCGGGTCCGACAGAAAATGTTACGATCCGGAACAATATGATTGCGCATTGCAACGACGGGGCTGGTGCCAGTGCCGGGGCCATCTCAGTGTTCGCTGATGCTCCCGGTATCCCTCCTCAGCGCGGCGTTCATCGGAGGGTTCGCATCGAAAATAACAGCATCCGTCAGGTCCTGCGGGCCGGGATCAGTATCTCTTCTTCTGCGGACGTCATTATTTCCGGCAACGCGATCCGCGAGGTGTTCGGACCGGGGGTTCTCGTGAGGTCATCGACGGATGTAAAGATTTCAAACAATCGCTTCGAGGAAGTCACAGAAAACGTCGCGCACGAATGAGCAGCCCCCTCCGAGTTCTTCAGGTCGTCGAGCCAGGATGCGATGGAGTCTTCCGCCATGTCGAAGGGCTTGTTCATTATCTTCTCTCTGCGGGTGTCGAGGTTGATTTGGCCTACTCTGATGTCCGTGGCTCCGACAGGTTACACCGCCTTGTCGGAGCCGTGAGAGACAAAGGTGGACTTACGACAAATCTCCGCACATCGAACTCGCCCCAACAGGCGGATCTGCCCGCATTTTTTAAACTTCTGAAACTTGCTGCCTCTCGTCCCTGCGACGTAATTCACTCGCACAGCTCGAAGGCCGGGATCTTGGGAAGAGCCGCGGCGACGTTGCTTCGAAAACCTTCATTTTACACACCGAACGCATATTATGGCATGGGAAATCCACCAGGATTGAAGACTTCGGTTTTCAATCGCTTGGAGCAGATTTTTTCACCATTCGCCACGACGATCAATGTCTCGCCCGACGAGGCAACCTTCGGCCGGGAGACGCTCCGCGTTGCGGGGGGCAACCATGTCGTCATCCCCAACGCGGTGGATACCTATCACTTCACAGCTGGTGAAGCTGACGAAAAACAAAAGTGGCGATCCGAACATGGCCTACCGGACGACGCCGTGGTCGTAGGGACACTCGGGCGTCTGTCCTACCAGAAAGATCCCCTGACCCTCTACCGTGCGTTTCATGCCTGCGCATCCGATTTCCCCGAAGTGTTCCTGGCTCACGTCGGCTCGGGCGAGCTTTCAGCCGACTGCGCCGCATATGCAGACCAGCAAGGTCTCTCCAAGCGAATTGTCCGCATTGAGTATCTCAGTGATACGGCTGGCTTCTATCAAGGCATCGATGCCTTCGCCCTCTCATCTCGGTATGAGGGGCTCTCTTTCGCCATCCTCGAAGCCCTCTCGGCCGGCCTGCCCTTGATTTTGACCAACGCACCGGGTAATGGCACGTTCTCTCAACTCGGCCTCTCCCACCTGTGGACGGCACCAGTCGAAGATCCGTCAAGTCTCGCGGACAGTATTCGCGACTTCATCAATGACAGGAAACCGGGGAGAGATTGCAATCACAGCTCAGTTGCGGAAGCCAACTTTGGTTTCGAGGCCTGCTATGGGAGAATTCTGAGCCTTTATCGTGCATCAAGAAAGGAGTGCGGGTGAACTCTGATGCCGATTGGGCACTGGCACAGAAGGAAGCGAAGGGGGAGGGGTGAAAACCTGAAACCTGAAACCGGAGAGCGGAAAACCAGCGCGATAGCGCTTGGCGAGAGGGGCAAGTCGAATGTTTAGTGCAAGGGGCTCAAACCGGGAACGTGAATTCCTCTGCGGGCTTTGCACGAGGTATCTTGAGAAGAGGGTTTCGCGCGGAGGACGCGGAGGAGGGGAGGCTGAAAGCGTTCCTCGCGGAGACATACCCGAGGCTCTTCGCCGCTTATACTTGGCCTTCCTGAATGCTCCAGCCGCCGCCCGGTCTCGTGTAGAAAACAGAATCTGAAAGACCATCGCAACGAAAATCAAATACAATGAAAACAGCACTCATCACAGGCATCACAGGTCAGGACGGATCCTATCTCGCGGAGCAACTACTCGAGAAAGGCTACCGCGTCCACGGCATGATCCGGCGTTCCAGTTCCTTCAATAGGGCATCTGATTTCGACAGGCCCCGGCTGGCATCGCCCCAAAGCCGGAGTTTTCGTTTGCCCTGATCGTCTCCGCTTTCGAGCGTTCTGCCTGGACGGCAGTGCTTCGTGGATTCCGGTTGAAAAATCTTTTGGGACGGGGAGCTGGAACTGGAATACGTTGGACAATCTTTGGCCGTTTTTCGCCCCTTGACATGTGTTGCGTTTGTGATACATGAAGTCTATGTCACAATCCGCAGTAGTCCATGCCAGAATCGACCAAGCGACAAAAACCGCCACTGAGAAGGTGCTTGATGCCTTGGGGATGACTCCGACTGAAGCAATCCGACTGTTCTACCGCCAGATCGCCATCAGGAAATCTTTTCCGCTGGAGTTGCATGTTCCCAATAAGCTGACCGCCTCAGTGCTCGCAAAAAGCGATAGGAATCAGGATATTGAGACATTCGACACAGCCGCTGGCCTTTACGCCTCTTGGGACAAATGAGGCTCAGCCAGACAAATCAATTCAAGAAGGACATCAAGCGGGCACAGAAGCGAGGTAAGGACCTCGCAAAACTGAAAACTGTTATCGACATCCTCATCGCAGAAAAGCCACTTCCGCCGAAGAATCGCGATCATCAGCTCGGTGGAAATTGGGGAGGTCACAGGGACTGCCATATCGAGCCGGATTGGATTCTGATCTACAAGATTCTTGACGATGAAATTCGGCTCGAACGAACTGGGACCCACTCGGACCTGTTTTAAAACAAAAAATGCGAACAGAGCGGTGGACCTCCTATGAGGTTTGTCGACCCCACAAAAGCAGACGATCGTCGTGAACCAAAGCCGCGAAGCGGCCAATTTTTTCCTGTGAAAGGCTTTCTCCTTTGCCTTCTCGGCCTGATCCCCCTCGCGGCACTTTTTGAGACTTTTAATAAACCAGCGCCATTCAGGCCAGAGTTCATTGGTTGAATGTGACAGGCGGCATAGGAATACTCGTGAAAGTCGCGATTTAAATCACCACAACCACCAAAATGAAAACAGCACTCATCACAGGCATCACAGGTCAGGACGGATCCTATCTTGCGGAGCAATTGCTCGAGAAAGGCTACCGAGTCCACGGAATGATCCGGCGTTCCAGTTCCTTCAATACTGGCAGGATCGATCATCTTTTCAACGATCCCGAGGTTTACGGGCGAACGCTTTTTCTCCATCATGGGGATCTCACGGACTCCAGCAATCTCAACCGTCTGCTGGAAAAAATTGTCCCGGACGAGATCTACAACCTTGGTGCCCAAAGCCACGTGAAAGTCTCGTTCGATGTGCCGGAATACACGGCCGAAGTCGATGGCACGGGAACGCTCCGGTTTCTGGATGCCATCAAGGAGGTGGGCCTGAAGGACAAAGTCCGCTTCTACCAGGCTTCGACGAGCGAACTCTATGGATTGGTCCAAGAGGTTCCCCAGACGGAGAAGACGCCATTCTATCCCCGTTCACCTTATGCGGTCGCCAAACTCTATGCCTATTGGATCATCGTCAACTACCGCGAAGCATATGGAATCCACGCCTCGAACGGGATTCTCTTCAATCACGAGTCGCCACGCCGGGGCGAAACTTTCGTGACGCGCAAGGTCACGCGTGCTGCGGGACGCATCAAGGCAGGCCTCCAAAAGGGACTCGTGATGGGGAATATCGACTCCAAGCGGGACTGGGGATACGCTCCGGATTACACGGACGCGATGTGGCGGATTCTCCAACAGGACGAGCCGGGAGACTATGTTTGCGCCACAAATGAGACGCATACTGTCCGAGAATTCATCGAACGGACGTTCGCACATCTCGGCATGGACCTCGAATTTTCCGGCGAAGGGGTCGATGAGGTCGGGATCGAAAAGGCCACCGGGAGGACGCTGGTGCAGATCAGCCCCGAACACTTCCGCCCAACCGAGGTCGAGCTCCTCATCGGGGACTACAAAAAGTCGAAAGAGAAATTTGGCTGGGAACCGAAGGTCAGATTCCAGGAACTGGTAAAAATCATGGCGGATGCCGATTGGTCACTGGCACAGAAGGAGGCGGAGGAGTGATCTCCTCGCGGGGTAATATCTGGGTTCGGACGGAGCCTCACCCTCCCATCGTTGGCGTTACGCGCGGACTGGGGGGGGAAGTTCGTTGCCGGGGGCATCAGGCCAGAAAGCCCGCGAGGTGGAGGGGCAGCCGGTCCGGCGATGGCGTGGCATCCGGCGAGAGAATGATCTTTCGATCGGCTTGCATCCCTTTGAACTGCGAACGGCCTTTGCTGCGGCCTCCGATTTCCAATGCAATCTGGAGGTCGCCGTGCCGGATAAGAAAGTCGGGGGTTTTCTCGCCTCGTCTGCCCTTGAGGTAGTGGACCGGGATCCCGGCCTGCCGCATGGCCATTGCAAAGAAATCCTCACGCAGGCCTCCCGTCGCTTCGTCGGCGGGGCGATGAAGCAGACGGATCGGGGGGACGAGCAGGATCTTTGGCTCGCGAAGGACATTTGTGCCGACGGGAAAAATACGCCGGAGGACGAAAGCGGTCTCAAAGGCGGCGGCATATTGTTCGGCTTTGTATTTGGTGATGCCGAGGTTCGACGCCAGGCTGCTGGAGTTGATGCCGTCAACGGCCGAACGCCCGACGAAGGCCAGCAGGCGACGGAGGATCGGGACTTCATCCAAGTGCAGGCGGAGAGTGGTCGGGATATCCCTCTCAATGATCTTGTCCAATGTGCCGGCAAGCAGGGGCATGGGGTCCGGCTCGTCGAGGGCAAAGGGAAGCAATCCACCATTCAGATAGGCGGAAAAGTGCTGACCCGCGCGGAGGTGGCCCGCTGCGATCTCCCCGGACAGAAGTTGTTCAAGACTCATCGGGGAGATGTGTTCGCCGTGACGGAACGCGAGATACTCCCGGAACGAAAAATAGTCGAGCGTATGAACACGGACCCGCCGTGCAAGGTCGTGCGCCGACGCTTGGAGAGCCAGGGCCACGGAACTGGTAAAAACCACCCGCACCGGCAGGAAATCGTGGATCTGCTTCAAAACTCCCGCGATGTCGGGAAGAAAATGCGCCTCATCGAGCAGAAATGTGCGGTAGGCATAGCGCTCCGATAGCTCTCGAACGATTCCAAACAGGTCGGCCCCAGCGTCCAGCGTATCGGTCGAAAGATAGAACGCCTCATCCGTCGCTGCCGCCAATTGCCTGAGCAACACGGTCTTCCCGGCTCCACGTGGCCCGATCACTCCGATCAGGTGTTTGCCCGCCTCACTTTGGATTTTGGAGAAAAGCTCACGCCTCCCGCTCAAGCGCTTCCCCTCACCGATCGCAAGGCTGTTCAACTCCATTAAACGGGAATAATTCATCATTTCAGATTTCCATTTAACATAATAACCGTCATTACGTCAAATACTTTGACATATCGCCGCAGGGGCCAGGGGTGGTCCAGATCTCTCCGCATTCAGATTTGACAGCGACCCGAAATAATTGGTATATACCAAATATGACAACGACCCTGTTTCTCAATGGAAGATCGCAGGCTGTGCGTATCCCAAAGGAGTTGCGCTTCGAGGGAAAGGCCGTCTCCATCCGACGCTTGGGGGACGGCGTTTTTGTCGGGCCCGTGAAGGCTTCCGCATGGCCGACAGATTATTTCAGGGCTATCCGCATCGAAGACGAGAACTTCTTCCGTCCCGAGCAGGGGGCATTGCCTCCGGCGGCAACTTTCGGGGAGTGATCTACCTTCTCGACACGAACGCCTGCATCGCCATCCTGCGCGGTAAAGTCGCGGTCGTCTCCCGTGCCGAGGAGTGTCAACCGGACGATTGTGGGGTTTCGACGGTCACTGTTTCAGAAGGGTGTGAGGAAAAACCCTCGGTTGGGACGCGCCGCTTCCGGGAGAAACAGACGGTCTCCGCAAATGCTTGAGCATCCGTGAGCCGTGGTTCAGAGGTGTTGAAGTCGGCTCAGGCGTCGCCCTCCCCTTGGCTTGCGTTCCCCAAGAGCAGAAATCGGAAATTGCCCCCTTGGGCCGCCCCAAAGTCTTGCCGTTTGCACGAAGCCCTATCGCGCGGGTCTTGCAAATCGAAAATCGCAGCCGTAGGGTTTCCTGCATGAGCACAATTGCCGAGATAGAGTCCGCCATCGAGACTCTGCCGCCTGAGAAGGTGGAAGCGGTCTTCGAGTGGTTGCAGGCGCACAAGGAAAAAATGCAGTCTGCGGCGACGAAGGGCGGGTTTCCGCTGTTCGGGTTTTGGAAAGGCAATATCGTGTATAAGGAAGGTTGGGACGAGCCACTTGAAGATTTCAAGGAATACATGGAATGAGGGTGTTGCTCGACACCCACACCCTTCTTTGGGTGGCGGATGATTCCCCTCAACTTTCCATTGCAGCGAGAAAGGCACTGCTCCCCCAAACTACGGAAAGGTATTTCAGTGTCATCAGCCTCTGGGAAATCTCCATCAAGGTTGGCCTTGGAAAGCTCCCGTTGCGCCAGCCCTTGGAAAGCTTCCTTGATGCGCTGGAAAGCAATCCCAACTTGCTTCCTCTGAATTTGGCGCGGGACCATTTTGTGCGCTACGCCGCTCTCCCGCTGCACCACCGGGATCCCTTCGACCGGATGCTGGTGGCCCAGGCACTCAGCGAAAGCCTGACGGTGGTCGGCTGCGACGAGGCTTTCGATGCCTACGGCGTGCAGCGCGTCTGGTGAGTGAGTCATTGAGGCGTTCTCCCGGTTAGGTTGGTTGGGAGAATGCGAAGAAGAGAAAACACGGATGCCGGCGGTCGTCCCTCCAGCAAGAAAGCCGAGTCACGCTTCGGGGTATCAGACCCAATGAGAATGAAAACCAGATTTCTTTTTGCATCCCTCGCGTTGGTCGCGCTGGGTGCCTGCTCGACCCAGAGGGTCTCGATCCAGAGCGAGGTGTTGGACGCGAAGGCCGCCAAGCTGAAAGTCATCCACGTTGCGGGCAACCCGCTGTCCGCGAGTTCCGGGGTCGCCAGGTGCCTGGGCGAGTTCATCGGCAAGACGGCCGCCTCCGACGGCTATTCCTTGTCGAAAAGCGCGGATGAGAGCGAGTTGGTTCTGCTTCCGACCCTTTCGAAGATCCAGTCCGGAGCGGAGCCTCCGTCGCCTTCTCCCGGAGCGCGCGCCGGGATTGCCAATTCAGACCAAGGGCTCCTGGCCAGGGAATCCGGCTTTGTCAGGGGACGGACCTCTTTTTCCGTCACGCCGGAGTTTTCGTTTGCCCTGATCGTCTCCGCTTTCGAGCGTTCTGCCTGGACGGGGGCCGTTTCCGGAACTGAAATCCCGAAGGTGTGGAGCGTCACGGCGTTCGTGGCGCAAAACGGAAGGGACAAACCGGGGGACTCGGTGCGCAAACTCGTCGAAGCTGCGGTCCCCTGGTTCGGGCGGTCCTCCAACGGAGTTGTTGCGGTTCCCGTCAAATAACAGCCATGAACATCCGCTGGATTCCCCTGTTGGAAGTTGCCCGGTGGGCTTTGCTGGGGCTTTTGGTCTATGCTCCCTGGGCCTATGGGGCGACGCGTCCCTGGGCCAAAATCTCGTTGGCGTGGGCGCTTCTCGCCCTGTTGCCGGTTTTTGTCGCGGGGTTGTTGCAGCGCCACCGCTGGCCGCGGGTGCCTGTTCCCGTCCTGGCGGTGACGCTTCTCCTTCTCGCCCAGGGCTGGGGCATGGCGTGGAATGCCTGGGAGAAATTTGACGGGGCCACGTTCACTTTCGCTCCGGTTGAGCAATGGCTGCCAGGGTGGCCTGGAGCCGTGGACGGGGAATGGTGCAGCCAGGCCATGCTCGCGGTTTCCGGATTGGCCGTCGCGCTTTGGATCGTCTGCGACCTCGCCGCGCATCCCGCGTGGCGGAGCCGCCTGCTCTGGACCATCGCGATCGCGGGGGCCAGCATCGCCGTGCTGGGGCTGGTCCAGCGCATGACCGGCGCACACGAGATCTTCTGGGGGAACGCGAATGTTGCGGGCGGCACATTTTTTGCGACGTATCGTTACCACGCGAATGCCGGGGCATTCCTCAACCTCGTCCTGCCGTTCGTCGCGGTCGCTGTCGCGTGGACATTCCGCGGCACCGGTTCGTCGCTCCGCCGCGCGTTCTGGCCGATGGCCCTTCTTCTCGTCGGAGCCGCCGCATTCGTGAACATCTCGCGGGCCGCGATGGCGATCACCCTTGTCCTGCTCGTGATCCTCGCCATCTGGTTTTTTCTGGAAACGACAAAAACCCGCCACATCCACCGGCTCGTCAGGTGGGGGCTGCCGACCGTTGTCCTCGGCCTCGTTTTTCTTTCCAGTTGGGCGTTCGGGTTGCAGGCGACATTCGAAAAATGGTCGTCCGGAGAAAGTTTTGAAGCGAATTCCCGGCTCGTCGTTTACGGGGCGATCCGGAGCGAGATGCTGCCGGCGATCGGGAACTTCGGGTTCGGCCCGGGAACCTTCCAGATCACGTTCCCGTTCTACAGCACCGGGGTGGCGGAAAAAATCCCCGGCATCTGGCGCTATGCCCACCAGGACTACCTGCAGGCCCTCGTCGAGTGGGGCTGGATCGGCGGGGCTCTCTGGGCCGGGCTTTTCCTCGGCGGCGGCCTGCTCGGCACGTGGAGGCTGGTCCGGCGCGGATCCCGGATGGGCTTCGAGGAGTCGTCGCTTCTCTTTGCCTCGCTTCTTTCGTTGGGCGGGATCCTGCTGCACGCCATGGGAGACTTTCCGCTGCAGATCGCTTCCCTGCGGCTCTATGCGGTTTGTGCGCTCGGCCTCTGCTGGTCGCTCGGAAAGCCCGGGCGCACGGAGCGCCGGACGCTCTCCGATGCCGGTTACCCGCCTCAAAGCAGGGAAACTCAACCCTGCGGAAGCCCCGGGAGCGCTCTTGTTGCTGTTCCCATCGCATGCGGCCTGGCTCTCGTCGGCTGCTGCGCCGCCCCGCAGAACGAAAGCCTCCGGGCCGTGGAGCGGCATCTCCAATCCAAGCAGCAACGTGCGCTGGCCCTCCATGCGAACGAGTTGCAGGAGCGGCGCGAGGCGCGCGAAGAACAGGCCATGCTGAAAGCGATGGAGCAGGCTGCGCTTCCCGATTTCCGCGACGCCCCCGATGTGGTCCCGACAGTTCCACCCAAGAGCCCTCCACCCCGGGGAGGCTCTGCCCCGGGCACCCTCTGACCCGAATGTCACTAAGTTAAAGCCGATTTGGAATGTGGGGCGGCCGTCTCGGCTGCCTTCCTGCTTGGGTAAAAGTTTCGCGCGGGCCGCGATGCGTTTTCGAGTCGCAAGAGTTCCCGCGCGGGCCATAATCGAAGCCGTGAACGAAGAATTCCCAAAACGTGAATTGGAGTCGCTGTGGGCTCCGTGGAGAGTCGAGTATTTCCAGGCGGAGCACCGGGCGGACCGGGATTTTCTCGCCGAGGCCGCGCAGACGGATGACGATCCGGCACACCTGGTCATCACAAGAAGGAAGTCCGCTTTCCTGATCATGAACAAATACCCCTACTCCGCAGGGCATTTGATGGCCGTTCCCTATCGGAAAATCCACCGGATGGAGGACCTCGCCGAAGGAGAGGTCCTCGAGTTGTGGGCGCTGGCCATCCACGCGCAGAAACTGTTGGTGCAAGCCGTGCGGGCCCAGGGATTCAATGTTGGCTGGAACCTCGGCAAAGCCTCGGGGGCGGGAGTGGACGACCATCTCCACATCCACATCGTCCCGCGTTGGACCGGCGACTCGAACTTCATCGCGGTCATCGGAGGCACGCGGATCATCCCCGAGGGTCTGCGCCCGCTCTACGACCGTCTCGTGAAGATCCAGGGCGAACTCCCGTGACCTTTTTCGCGCGAACGGGTCAGCCGGGCTTCGGGATGAGGAGGGTGCGTCCGGGATGCCATGTGCCGCGGACGACGGTGCTCACCGCCACGTCCGGCACGCCGAACTGCCGGTTGTGGATCAGGGAAACCACAAGTTCCGCGGCGAGGATGCCGACTTTCCTCCGGTGCGAGCAAATGCCCGCCCAGTCGGACACATCGTCGTCGGTGCCCAAGTGGACGATGCCGATTTCCTCGGGGACACGATACCCGGCGGCTTCGACGCAGGAGACCAGGCAGTTGCTGTGCCCGACGACGGCGTCCGGTCTGTAGCGCGACAGCCATCGGGAGATCTGCTTGTTCGAACCGGGCCTTCCCGTCGGCTCCTCTCTCGCGTAGAAGAGGGGCGGGATCCGGTCGGGGTTCGGAACCGCGAGGTGGAAATGGTGCGCCGCCGCCATCAGGGAACGGTGGGAGTGGCGGTTGAATTCGTTCTCGAGGCAGATGCCGATGCGCCGGTAGCCGGAGCGCTTGAGCATCTTGAGAGCGAGGAGCAGATTGTAGTGGGAGTCCCGCACCACGTGCTGGAGGCGGGGAGCGAGCAGGGACCCCTCGAGGGAGACTGCGGCCAAGCGGTCCCAGTCAAGGCGGACATGCCTGGCGCTATGCGTGACGATGACGCCCTCGATGCCCCTGTGGTAAAGGATCTTGGAAATGCGCGACATCGTCATGCCCGCCTCATGGGTCCAAATTTCGTCCAGGCGGTAGCCCAGCGCCCGGGCGCGCTCACGGGCTCCCTCCAGGTAGGGCGACATGAATTTGTACCTGTGCCAGGCGTCTTCTTCTTCGGATGTGTTCAGCCAGGCGAGCGGCTGCAAATCCTTGGACTTGGTGCCCCGCACGCCCGCCATGATGGCGGCCATGCGGGCGTCGGGAACGTAGCCCAGGCGTCTGGCAATGGCTTGGACCCGTTCCCGTGTCGCCGGGCTGACGCCGGGGCTATTTCGCATGGCGTAGCCTGCGGCAGCCCTCGAGATGCCAGCCACCCGGGAGATCTCGCCCAGGCTGACGACGGAAGGTTTCTTTTTCTTCATCGGACGGGAGGCTGGCCGTGCGGGGGGAGCAGCCATTATTTGCCGCCCAACGACCTGAGGAACGGATACGTGTAGAGTCCGGTGTCGTGGCCGTCTCCCCAGCGGGGCTGGATGGCGTATCCGCCGACCATTTGCCAGCCGACGAGATCGAAGCTGCCTTTGCCGAGGTTTTGGCGGGGTTTGACGACGTGGCCCGTGACATCCGGTTCCCCCTCGCAGGCGGCGCACGGGCACTTTTTTCTCAACATCTCAAGCGGAAGATACGACTCGATGCCGTCGCTCCACGCGATCGCCAGCTCGCCGCCGATTTTTTGGACGGAGGCGGGATGGAAGGTTTGCTGCATCGCTCAGATGGAGAAGTCCTTGTATTCCGGCCTGGCGACTTCGGTCGGATGGTGGAGCATCCCTGCGCCGACAGTGGCGTTCGTGCCCTGCTCGATCAGGATGAACGAGCCGGTGAGGCGGTTGGCGGCATACCCGTCGAACACGACCGGCGACGACGTGGTCAGGCGGACTTCGCCGATGTCGTTCATTGCCAGCTCCGGGGCGCCGTTCTCCGGCCTCAGATCCGAGATGTTGATGCGGTGTTCAATCGTCGTGACCGCCGCCTGGACCGTCTGCGTGGTGTGTTTGAGAAAATATTTTTTCCCGCGCTGGAGCGGGCGCGGGTGGAGCCAGCAGATTTTCGCGTGAAGTTCGGTGCCGGATCCCGGGAGCATCTCGGGGTCCACGATCATGTCGCCCCGGCTCACGTCGATGTCGTGTTCCAGGACGACCGTCACCGACTGGGGGGCGAAGGCCTCGGCGACGTTTCCTTCCGGGGTCAGAATTTCTTTGACGACGCTGCCGAAACCGCTGGGCAGAACCATCACCCGCTGGCCGACCCGAACGGTCCCTCCGGCGATCTGCCCGCTGAGCCCGCGAAAATCGTGCAGGGCGGGATCCGACGGATTGTTCGGGCGGTTCACCCACTGCACGGGCAGGCGGAAGGCCCGGAGGTTCCAGTCGCTGCCGATGTGCACGTCTTCCAGGTGGCCCAGCAAAGTCGGGCCGGAATACCACGGCATGTTCGAGGAAGGCTCGACCACGTTGTCGCCATCGAGGGCGCTGACCGGAATGCACTTCACGTCCCTCAGGCTGAGCCGGGGCAGAAACTCCTCGAACTGGTCGCGGATTTCGATGAACCGCTCCTCGCTGTAGCCGACGAGGTCCATCTTGTTGACGGCGACGACCAGGTGGGGGATCCGGAGCAGAGAGGCGATGCACGAATGCCGCCGGCTCTGCTCGATGATCCCGAGACGCGCGTCCACGAGCACGACGGAGAGGTTGGCCGAGGAGGCCCCGGTCACCATGTTCCGCGTGTATTGGACATGGCCGGGTGTGTCGGCGATGATGAATTTTCTCCGGGGCGTGGCGAAATACCTGTAGGCCACATCGATCGTGATCCCCTGTTCGCGCTCGGCGCGGAGGCCGTCGGTGAGATTCGCGAGATTGATCTGGCCGCCACCGGTCAGATCGGCCGAACGCTCGAGTGCCTCGACCTGGTCGTCCATGAGGGATTTGGAATCGTAAAGCAGGCGGCCGATGAGCGTGGACTTGCCGTCATCAACCGACCCGCACGTGTTGAACCGGAGGAGATCGACCGGATGGTGGAGTGGGACAGACATTAGAAATAGCCGGCTTTTTTCCGGTCCTCCATGGCGGCTTCGGAGGCTTTGTCGTCCGCGCGCGACCCGCGCTCGGTGACCCTGGCGATGGCGGTCTCCGCGATGATGTCGTCCACGCTTCCCGCAGGCGACTCGACGCATCCGGTGCTGATGATGTCGCCGATCGTCCGGACGCGGACGACGAGATCCTCGACCTGCTCGCCCGGCTTCGGGGGCACGAGGTCGTTCACCGGCAGCCACTGGCCGTGGCGGCGCACGCAGCGGCGTGGGTGGCTGAAATAGATGGACGGAACTTCGAGGGTTTCCCGGCGGATGTATTCCCACACGTCCATTTCCGTCCAGTTGCTCAACGGAAAGACGCGCATGTTCTCGCCGGGGTTGATGCGGGCGTTGTAGAGGTTCCAGATTTCCGGGCGCTGGTTTTTCGGATCCCACTGGCCGAAGCCGTCGCGGAAACTGAAGAACCGCTCCTTGGCACGGGCTTTTTCCTCGTCCCGTCGTGCGCCGCCGATGCAGCAGTCGAACCGGAACTCCTCGATCGCGGCCAGCAGGGTCGGGATCTGAAGGTGGTTCCGGCTGATTTGTCCCGGGGCCTGCACGGCGATCCCCTTGTCGATGGCCTCTTCGACCGTGCGCACGATGAGCTTTGCGCGCAGATCCTTCGCCCGGCGGTCCCGGAATTCGTTCAGTTCCGGGAAATGGTGTCCGGTGTCGATGTTGAGCAGCGGCATCGGGATCTCCGAGGGCCGGAATGCCTTCTCCGCGAGGCGGAGCAGGCAGATCGAATCCTTCCCCCCCGAGAACAGCAGGGCCGGGCGTTCGAACTCGGCCGCCACCTCGCGCATCACATGGATGGCTTCCGTTTCAAGATTTTGAAGGTGGTCGAGATAATAGCTGCTCATGAAAATGACATCCTAAAAAGCCGGGGCCACCGGTTCAATGCCTGACCGCCTCTCCGCCCCAGGCGGCGTGCAGTCCGCATTCGCGCTTCTCGTCCGCCTTGGCGGGATCGAAGTAGTCCCACTCGTTGGGCAGGTGGTGTTCCGTGAGGTAGGTCTCCATCTCCGCGTCGCCCAGATAAAATACGGGGCTGACCTTCAAGGTTCCAAAATTGGCATCGGCGGAGACCACGTCGAGCCCGGCCCGGCCGGAGTTCTGGACCTTGCGCAATGCCGTGATCCAGATCGTCGGAGCCAGCTCCTTCATCCCCCGCTGAAATGGCTCGAGTTTCATCCGGGCACTGAATTTTTTCAGCCCTTCCTCGTCCCCGGTGTCGGGAACCGGCCCGTCCACCGCATCCCGGTGGGCTGCGGTGAGGCGTGGAAGATAGGCGCGGAGGTCGAGGCCGAGAAGTCGGCGGAGATGTTCCGCGTGGCGGTAGGTTGCCGGACGGTTGTAGCCATGATCGACCCAGAGGACCGGGATAGTCGGCTGCACCCGGGTCGCGAGGTGCAGGACCACGGCCTCGTAGGGGCGGAAATTCGTCGAGACGATGGCCCGCCCGTCGGAGCGGGAGATTGCCCAGCGGGTGATTTCGAGCGGCGACTTGTCACGGAGCTCCGAGTTCCAACGTGCGATTTCGTCGGTGTTCATGGGCGGATCAGACGACGGTTCCGACGCTGTGGAAGGTGGCGTCTTTTGGCAGAACCGCCCGGTCGCAAAAATCGCCGAACCCCTCGCCGTCCTCCCGCTCCAAGGCATAGCGCCTGATGATCGGCGCAAGGAATTCCACGGCCCCCTCGATGGTGACGGCCGGGGAGGCGAGGCGGTTGAGCCGGGTTCCGTTGTGGCGGGCACCGAGATAGAGCGCGTATTTGTTCGGGGCCTTGCCGACGAGGCCGATCTCGGCAAGGTAGGGACGGGCGCACCCGTTTGGGCAACCGGTGACCCGGATGCTGATCGCGTCATCGGTCAAACCGGCCTCCTCAAGAACCGCTTCAAATTTCCCGAGAATTTCCGGCAGGGCGCGCTCGCTCTCCGCAAGCGCGAGCCCGCAGGTCGGCAGGGCGACGCAGGAAAGGGCGTTCAGGCGGAGGCCGGAGCGGGGGATTTCCTTCGTGATCCCGTGCTTTTCGAGGATCGCCTGGATCACGGGTTTCTGCGCGGCGGCGACACCGGAGATGCTCAGGTTTTGTGAGGGGGTCAGGCGGAAGTCGCCGACATGCACCCCGGCAACCTCGCGCAGGGCGGTTTTCAAGGGATACCCGGGGACGTCCTTGATCCGTCCGCTGAGAATGAACAGCCCGTAAAACCAGGTTCCGTCGGCGCATTCGTGCCAGCCAAGCGGGTCGGAAATCGAGGTGAACCGGAACGGGCGGGCCGGCGCGAAGACCACGCCCGAGCGCTTCCCGACCTCGGCCTTGAACCAGTCGACCCCGCGGTCCTCGATCGTGTATTTGAGGCGGGCGTGCTTGCGGTTTGTGCGGTCGCCGTAATCCCGCTGGGTCGTGAGAACCGCCTCCGCGACGGCTTTGACTTTGTCGGCGGCCACAAAGCCCAGCACGTCGGCCAGACGTGGAAAGGTTTCCGCGTTGCCGTGGCTCATGCCGAGCCCGCCGCCCGCCGTCACATTGTAGCCGTCCAACCGTCCGCCTTCCCCGATCGCGATGAACCCGAGATCCTGCGAAAACACATCCACGTCGTTCGATGGCGGCAGGGCGAAGCCGACCTTGAATTTCCGCGGCAGGTAAGTGGCCCCATACATCGGCTCGCTCTCCGGCTCCCCCCCGGCCACCAGCTCCTCGTCGAGAAAAATTTCGTGGTAGGCGCGGCTCTTCGGCAGCGCGAACCGGCTCCAGGCCAGCGCATCATCGTAAACCTGCTGGAGCAGCGGGCTGCGCTCGGGGTTCGGCGGCGCCATCACGTTGCGGTTCACGTCTCCGCATGCGGCAATCGAGTCGAGCAGGACTTCATGCATGCCTTGGACGAGCCGCTTGACGTTGCCTTTCAGCACCCCGTGGAACTGGAATGTCTGCCGGGTCGTCAGCCGCAGTGAGGGCGAAGCCAGCTCCTCCGACAGCCGGTCGAGCACCTGCCATTGCTTCGCGGTCGCGCGGCCGCCGGGAAGACGCACCCGGACCATGAACCCGAACGCCTTTTCCTTCCCTTCCTTCTTCAGGGCGTTGCGCAAATCCCGGTCATCCTGGATATACATGCCATGAAATTTCGCGAGCTGGTTGCTCTCCTCCGTGATCCCGCCAGTCGATGTGTCGGCCAGATCGCGCGCGATATTCCCGCGCAGAAAACGGGATCCGCCCTTCATCGACTCGTTTGCGCTGAGCGGTTTGGTTTCGGTGGATTCAGAACTCATGGGTCAGGTGGGTGAAATATGCCGGCGCGAATCACGACAGTTTGAATCGCACATCTTTTACAAGAACACAACTTTGCGGCCCGGTCAATCGGGTGGGGAATGATCCACATCAAAAAGCGGTTTGTCAACAGGCGGCATGTTCTGATTGCCGGGCGGTGCGCCATCGGCTAAAAGTGCGGCGTTCCATTGAAGAGCAAAAACATCACCCGGAGCCCGAACCCTGTGACCCGCGAAAACCGCGCGGAATTGCTCCGGCATTGTGGTTTCGTGCTTTGGTTCACCGGTCTCTCGGGTTCCGGGAAATCGACGTTTGCGGCGCAGATGCAAAAGCGGCTGCACCTGCGCGGGATGGCGGCTTTCATCCTCGACGGGGACAATCTCCGGCACGGGCTCTGCGGGAATCTGGGCTTCGCGCCCGAAGACCGCTCGGAGAACATCCGGCGGGTGGGGGAAGTGGCGAAGCTCATGGCCGAGGCCGGGCTCATCGCCATCTGTTCCCTGATCTCGCCCTACCAGGCCGACCGGAACCGCGTGAGGGAAAGCTGTCGGCGGGACGGGATTCCCTTCGCGGAGGTTTATGTGAACACCCCGCTGGAGGTCTGCGAGGCGCGTGATCCGCGGGGGCTTTACAAGCGGGCCCGCAACGGCGAAATCAAGGACTTCACGGGAGTCAACGCCCCCTATGAGGTGCCCGTGTCGCCGGAACTCGAAATCCGAACGGAGGAGACCTCCATGGAATCCTCGCTGACCGCACTGATGGATCTGGCGACCGACTTGGCGGAAAACTATTCCCGCACTCCGGTTTCCGGTCCCGGATATGGAATTTGATCAGGCCAGGGATTCCAGGAATGAGGCCGCCGTCCGGGCGGCGTCGGGGCGGGAGAGCGGTTCGGTGGCGGCGAGGCGCTCGCGGTAGATCCGGCCGCCGTCGCCGAATGTCCTTCGAACGGCATCCGCGATGGATGCGGGGGTTGTCGCCAGTTCCCCGGCACCGCTTTCGATGAGGAGGCGGGCATTCCCCTCCTCCTGCCCGGGCACGATTTGGGTGATGATCATCGGGGTCCTCGCGGCGAGAGCCTCCTGCACCGTTGCTCCGCCGGCTTTGCTGATGAGAAGATGGCTCCTGCGGATGAGAGCCGGAATTTCCGGCGTCCACCCATGAATTTCGATGTTCGTTCCATTCGCCTTCGCCAGGCCCTCCAGCTTCCGGGCCAAACTCCCGTCGTGCCCGACCGTCACGGTGAGGCGGATGCCCTCGATCCGGATCAGTGCGCCGACCACGTCCGCTGCGAGATGGTGGGCGGAGTTCACCATGAAGAGGACTTCGAAAAGCCCGCCGTCCCGGGCCGGGCGGGGTCCGGCGAAAACCAGCGGGACCGGAAATCCCGTGACACGGATTTTTTCCCCGGGGACCCCCGCCCGGATCATCGCCTCGCCGGTCGCTTCATTCGGGACCAGAAAGAAGTCGCTCCCGCAGCGGAACCAGACGGAATTGACGGTCAACGAGTCGGTGACGACCGTGGCCAGGCGGGCTTCCCCGGCTTCCCCGCGCCTGCGGATCAGGTCGAGCAAATGCCCGTAGCCGGGATACGTGCTGACGATGACCTCGGGCTCCAGCCTCGTGATCGTTTTGCCGAGAAGTCGCGCGGCGCGGCCAAAAACCCCGATGCCGCCACCGGTGACCGCCGTCCGGTCCAACACGAAAAACACGGCGCTCCAGGCCAGCGGAACATGGTTGATGACAAGAAGGTAAACGTCGCGCACCAGGCGGTTCAGCCAACCGTAGGCCTCGGCGAAGAGGTCATGCACCTCGACGTTCACCCCCTTTTCGCGGAGGGCCCCGGCCAGGTTTCTCGCGGCGGCATTGTGCCCCTCCCCGAAGGCCGCCGTCAGGACGAGAACGGATTTCAGAGCCATTTTTTCCGCTTGAAAAAGAGGAGCATCCCGCAAACCGACAGCAGGCAGACGGCCCAGAAATAAAGGTATCCGAACGGCCAGTTCAGCTCCGGCATGTTCCACTTTTGGTCGGTGTTGAAATTCATCCCGTAAACGCCCGCAAGAAAAGTCAGCGGAATGAAAAGGACGGTGACCACCGTGAGCACGCGCATGATTTCGTTCGTCCGGAATCCGAGGCTGGAAAGGTAAAGGTCCATCAGTCCCGCCGTCAGGTCCCGGTAACTCTCGATGATGTCGATGATCTGGGTGACGTGGTCGTAGCAGTCTCGCAGAAAGATCTGCGCCTCTCGCCCGATCAGGCCGGTGTCGTCGCGGATGAGCGTGTTGAAGATGTCGCGGTGAGGCCAACTGGCGCGGCGGAGATGGAGGAGGAGCCGCTTCGCCTCGTAGAGCTTCTTCAGGCATCCGCGGGTCGGCTTGTCGAGCAGTTCCTCCTCCACGGACTCGATCGAGTCGCCGACCGACTCGAGCACGGGAAAAATCCGGTCCACCGTGGCATCCAGGAGCGCGTAGGCGAGGTAGTCGGCCTTCATCTTGCGCGCAAACCCCCGGCCCGCGCGGAGCCGTTCGCGAACGTGGTCGAAGACATCGTGCCCGCATTCCTCCTGCAGGGTGATCAGAAAATAGTCGCCCAGAAAAATGCTGACCTGCTCGAAGGTGAGCTGGTTTTCCTCGTTGAAGTAGATCATCTCGCTGACGATGAAAAAGTGGTTTCCGAAGCGCTCGACCTTCGGGCGCTGGGTCGTGTTCAACACGTCCTCGAGTGCGAGCGGGTGGATGTGAAAATGCTCGCCCAGCTTGCGGAGGACATCGAGGTCTCCGAGCCCGTCAATGTTGATCCAGTTGACCTTGTTGGGATCCAGCTTCGCGACCACCTCCTCGAACGTGTCGATCTCCGCCTCGAAGATCGTCCCGACATCGTATTGGATGAGGCTGATGTCCGCCTTCTGTTTCGCCCCCTCACGGGGCAGGAGCGTGGCCGGCGGCGTTCCAGCGGGTTTGTAGTTGATCCGGATCATTGGTCTCGCTGCCCGCAGCGGTTTCCCGCAGGCCCTCCGGCACGCTGCCCGACAGGGGGGGGGCTGACAACGGAAAAGTGATCCCACCCGCCCGGCCAGCCGGGCGGCGCGGATTTTTTGGCGGTCAGTTTTCCGATGCACGAGAGCCGGGTGCGCGGGAATGCAACCCGCCAGTTTTTTATCAGCGCGGCGGCTTTGCGCGGGCGGATCGCGAAGAGCAGCTCGTAGTCCTCGCCATCCGTGAGGGCCCCGGTGGGGGCGGTGCCTTCGCGCACGGGCAGGCCCGCGAGATCGACCGCGAACCCGCATCCGGAGGCGCGCGCAAGCCGGGGGAGGTCGCTTCCGAGCCCGTCGCTCAGATCCATCATGGCCTTCGCGCAAGCGGTTTCGGCGAGCCAGCGCCCTTCCTTCAGGCGTGGGACAAAATCCAGATGGTGCCCGGAGATCGAGCCTCCGAGCTGGCCCGTCACGAAGAGCAGGTCGCCCGGCTTGCCCCCGCTCCTGCAAACGAACCGTCCGCCGGGGGCAACCCCGGTCAGCGCGACCGACACCGCGATCCCGTGAAGCTGCCGGGACATCTCCCCGCCGGCCAGGGATACGCCGAATTTCCGCGCGGCCATCCGGAGGCCCCTGTAAAATTTGACCCAGTATCCCGGGTCGAGATCCGGCGGGGAGAAGATCGTGACGAGCGCGTGGCGGGGCTCGCCTCCCATCGCCGCGATGTCGCTGAGCGGACGGCAAAGCGCCTTCCACCCGACGCGGACCGGATCGTGCGAGCGCAGGAAGTGGATTCCCTCTGCGATGCAATCCGTCTTCAAAAGCAGCACGCCCCCCTCCATTCGCGCCGCCGCGCAGTCGTCCCCGGGACCGAGAATCAGATCCGCCGAGGAGGGCAGACCCTTCAGGATTTTCCCGAGCAGGCGGTCTTCTTCGGGGCGTTTCATGCCAGGTGTTGGAAAACGGTTGACATCTGTTCCGGGCTAAAAATCCCCGCCCCGCAGCCCCCCGAAAGCTCTGCCGACATATTGGATCACGTGGCTCGCGCGGAGGGACTCCTGGGATTCTCCGCCGGAAGCCACCGCGATTTCCGCCGACCGGCCGCACACCCATGCCCCCGCCATTGCCGCCTCGTAAGGATCGAGACCTTGGGCCAGCAACGAGGCGGCGATGCCCGTGAGCACGTCGCCCATCCCGCCGCCCGCCATGCCGGGATGCCCCGTCGTGTTGTAGGCGGCGGGCCGCCCGGCCCGGCCGATGATCGTGCGCGCTCCTTTCAGGAGCAGAGTCACCGGATGGCACCCGGTGAAATCGCGCATCCAACGCAGTCGGCTGCGGCCCTCGCGCGGCGAGAGCCTTTCCATCTCGCCAGGGTGCGGGGTGAGCAGCCGTGGCCCGGCGCACCCGTCCAAGATTCCGGGCGATTCCGACACGGCATTCAGGGCGTCGGCATCGACGACGCACGGGGAGGCCGCATGCCGGACAACCGAAAGGATCTCCCGGGCATGGTTGGTCGAGAGCCCCGGCCCGATCGCGATCGCATCCCATCGATCCTGGAGCACCTCATGAAAAGATTCCACCTGCCGGACCATCACCTCGGGTATGGCCGATGGGGCCAGGAGCGGGTAGACATCCTTCCCGGCGAAGAGCGTGACCAGACCGCCCCCTCCGGCGACAGCCGCTGCGGAACAGAGGCGCGCGGCCCCGGAAAATCCCGCCGACCCCGCCACGATCGCAACCCGTCCGGCCATCCCCTTGTGGGTGTCAAAGACCCGCGGCGGCAGGAGAGAGCGCAAGATCGGTGGCCCGATGACAAGCGAATCGTCCACTGCGGGACCCGGCACGACGAGCCCCTCGAGGGAAGCGACGGCAAGGCGGCCCACGAAATTCACCGCGCGATCGGAGAGAAGGCCGACCTTGGCAAATCCCATGACCACCGTGGCATCCGCCTGCACGCAGGGTTCGCCCGGCTCCCCGGTGTCCGCATCGAGACCGCTCGGCACATCCGCCGCCAGCACCCAGGCCCCCGAATCCTTGCGCAGGCGGTTGATCTCGCGGATCCCCGATGCGGCGGGCTCGCGCGGGTTCCCATTCGCCCCGATGCCGAGCAACCCGTCGAGGACGACCAGCGGAAACCCCGCTCCGGACGAAGGGATTCCCTCCAGCCGCCCGAGCTGCGCTTCCGTGAGAGGCGCGAGCGGAGAACCGGGAAGAACCAGATCCAGGCCCCATCCCGCTGCCGCGAGGTGGCGGGCCGCGACCAGCACGTCGCCGCCATTGTGTCCCTTCCCCGCAAAAACGCGGCAGGTGCCGGGGCGCGGGTGGTTCTGGCGAACGAAATCCGCCATCTGTTTTCCGGCGGCTTCCATGAGACCCGAGGGAGCGGCCCCCGATGCGAACGCCGCCTGTTCGGCTTCGATCATCTGCGCTCGGGTCAGGACGCTCACGTCCGCAGCATGGGCCCGCATCCCCGGCAGGAAAAGAATTTTGATCGCATCCAGCGGGCACGCGGGTAGATTGGGGCCATGAAAAGTGCTTCCGCCCTGCCCGCCGTTTGTCTGTTTCTGGTCTCGTGCGCTTCGGGTCCGGCACCGACACCAGTCGTCCTCCAGCGCCTGGCGGCCTCGGGCGTGGACTCGCGCACGTATGCCAAAATCCATGCCGGTCGCGTCTTGAGCTACCCCGACATCCTCGGCCTTGTTGGGGACAAAATCCCGGATGCGGCAATCGTCTCCTACCTCGAGAGCACCCACGCGCCCTACCGGCTCACGAACTCCCAGCTCGGGAAACTCGGCGACGCCGGTGCCGGTGCCGGGCTGGTCGATTACCTTGGCAAATCCACCGGCTACTACGAGGCCACGAAGCGCTCCCAGACCGGCGGGGGAAAATGGGACAACCACCCGTATTTCGCCGACCCCTACTACTGGGGCCCCGCCCCCTTCCCCTATGCTTTCCCGGGCGAGTGGGATGATCCGGCCGTCATGGGAATGTGGTTTTGATGCCCTTGCGCGGGGGGGGGATTCCCGTGCATCTGTAGCTCATGGAGGGAATTCAATACCGCGTCGGAAATGAAAAGCTGATCCGCGTGCTGGACGCCGCGAGCGCGCGCCTCCGCAGTTTGCTGGAGAAACAGGGCCGGGCCAACGGGGCCATCCGCGTCGCCGTCATCGGCGGCGGATGCTCCGGCCTGCAATACAAGATGGACCTCGTGGACGGCCCCGCCAACCGCGACATCGTCGTGGACTCGAACCGCGTCCGCGTCGTCGTGGACCCGAAAAGCGCCCTCTTTGTCAGCGGTTCGGAGCTGGACTTCAGTGACGACCTCCAGAAGGGCGGATTCAAAGTCACGAACCCGAACGCCGTCGCCCATTGCTCCTGCGGGGAAAGCTTCTCCGCGTGACGGATGCCTTTGCGGAGTTCGGCGTGGAAAGACGCCCGTGGCTCGACCCGGCGGCGCTCCAGTCGCGCTACCACGAGCTCGCAGCCGTCCGGCACCCGGACAAGTGTGGCGGAAACCCGTCCCCGCTGTCCCGGCTGAATGAGGCGCGCAGGATTCTCGCATCCCCGCCCCTGCGGCTCCGGCATCTTCTCTCCCTCGCCACATCTCGTGGGACGCCCACCGGAAAATTCCATCCCGACTTCGAGATGTTCTCCCATGTCGGGACATTGGCGAAAAAGGCGGAAGAACTTTCCGGAAAAAACGCTTCCCCGGCCTTGGCCGCCGCCGTCGCGAAGGCCGGGGCCGCATCCCTCCAAACGGAAATCTCGGCCACGCTGGATCGGATACAACTCCAAATCCGCACGCTGGAGGAAAAAATCCGATCCCTGGATGCGGTCTGGCCGGACGTGGACCCGCACAGCCTTTCCGCGGTGGCGGAGGAATTTTCCTACCTCAAAAAATGGCGGGATTCCCTGCTGTCCGCGCGAACCCGTTTACTCGGGGGGTAATTGCACCGCCTTGCGAAACTCATCCACGTCGGGCGTGGTCTTGAGCGCCACGAGCAATTTTTGACGGGCCTCCAATGCCGAAATCCCCGTGTCCACCAGGCGGTTCATCAGCTCCCCGAAAAGCTGGCGGCGTCTGTTTCCGTTTTCGGACAAATCCCTCCGGTCATGGCAGAACGCCATGATCGTCGTCCCGCAGGCACAATTCCGAAAAAGCCCCACCTGCTGCCCCGGATCCCCGATGTCATACCCCATCAAGCCGCTGCTGTGCGCGAGCGCCTGGGTGTCCATCAAATATTCCTCAAACGAGCCGTAGATGCGGGCGCATTTCGGACACGTTTTTGGAAACTCGGTATCCCAAATCGCCTTCAATCCTTGATACAGGGAAGAGGCGGACATCGGTGTTTTTGGTTTGGCTTCTCCAGCAACCATGCGCACAAAATAAGCAGATTTTTTCCCGGACGCAACAAATATTTTGCAACCTGGTGCATTTTTCCACGCAACAGTTGCGTTAGCTGCGTTGAAATTTTGAGGTCAATCGACGTTCAGCCCCGCCCGGACCCGCGTTCTTTCGCGTAAAATTTCACGATGGCGGAAACCAGGCCCGCGATGTCGTGCGTCCTGGCCTCGACATCCACGGCCATCCCCAGTTTTTGCATGGTGCGCGACGTGACCGGGCCGATGCTGGCGTAACGGAGGCCGGGGGGGATCGGGAGGTTCAACGCCTGGAAGTTTTCCGCGGTCGAGGAGCTGGTGAAGGTCACGAGATCCGCCCCTTCCTCGCGAAACCGGCGGATGCCCCCGGCGACATCTTCGGTCTCGGGAACGGTGCGGTAGGCCGGAACATCGTCGACAATCGCCCCCAGCCGGGCGAGTTCTGTGGCCAGCACATCGCGGGCACCCTCCGCCCTCGCCAAAAGGATCTTCAGGTTTTCCACGCTGGTTTCTTTTTGGAGCGCTTTGACGAGTTCCTCCGCCACGTATTTTTCCGCCTGCACATCGACCTGCAAATGGAACGAACGGACCCTCGCCGCCGTCTCGGGGCCGATGGCGGCAATCCGCGCGGCTCCCAGGTCGCGGGCGTCGCGATAGATCTCGAAAAAGGCATTGAAAAAGGCGTCGACCCCGTTCGCGCTCGTGAAGACGATCCAGTCGTAGGCATGGCTGTAGGCGACGGTCTCGTAAAATCCCCGCCTGTCCGGGGCGGGTTCTAGCCGGATGGTCGGCATCTCGAAGGCCTCGGCCCCGAGTGCCCGCAAACGCGAGACCAGCTCCCCGGCCTGCTTCCGGGCGCGCGTGACCGCGATGCGCTTTCCGAAAAGCGGGAGCGCCTCAAACCAGTTCAGCTTGGCCCGAAAATCCACGACTTCACCGAAAACGGCAATGCCCGGAGGTTTGAAGGACGCCTCTGCGGCCCGCCCCGCAATATCCCGGAGTTTCCCGGTGAGCGTCTGCTGCCGCCCGGTGGTGGCCCACCGGATCAACGCCACAGGAACCTCCTTGTCCATGCCCGCCGCCATGAGCCCGTCCGCAATGGTTTTCAGCCGCTTGATCCCCATGAGCATGACTTTTGTCCCCGGGGCACCGGCAATCGCGGCATAATCCACGGAGGTCTCGGGCTTGGAAGGATCTTCGTGCCCGGTGAAAATGGTCAGCACGGTGTTGCGGTCGCGGTGGGTGACCGGGATGCCCGCATAGGCGGGACCGGCGATTGCGGAAGTCACGCCGGGGACCACTTCGAACGCGCACCCGGCCTCCGCCAGCGCCACGGCCTCCTCCCCCCCCCTCCCGAACAGGAAAGGATCTCCTCCCTTGAGTCGCACCACCGTTTTTCCCTGCTTCGTCTTCTCCACGAGAAGGGCGTTGATCTCCGGCTGCGCGAGCGTGTGCCGTCCCGCCGTCTTGCCCGCATACAGGATTTCGGCCCCTTCTTTCGCGTATCCCAGATAAACCGGGTTGCTCAAATAATCGTAGACGATGACGTCCGCGACCCCGAGGCAGTCGCGGCCTTTGAGCGTCAGGAGCATCGGGTCACCGGGCCCGGCCCCGACAAGATAACAGATTCCACGTGCCATTCGCAGAAGATGCAGGGAAATCTGGCGGGGATCAAGGAGGGGGATGAATCACCCCTGCGGGCGTCAGATCAAAAAGGGGGCGAGGCTTCGGCCTGGGAGGGCGAACCTCCGTGTGAGCCGAAATATCCGGGTTCGGACGGAGCCTCACCCTCCCGACTACAACAAACACTTCTCCCCCTCGGCGTTCCGGGCCAGCCATTCCGCCAGCTCGTGAATCCCCATCGGCTTCGCGAAGAGAAACCCCTGCCCGAATTCCACGCCGAGATCCCGCAAATAGTCCACCTGCCCGGGGTGCTCGATCCCCTCCGCGATCAGCTCCAGCCCGCAGGCCCGGCCGATCGAGACGATCTGGTCGACCAGCCCGGAACTTTTGGATTCGTCCGTGATGCCGTCCACGAACGCCTTGTCCACCTTGAGGAAATCGAACGGGAAGAGCGAGAGGTAGCGGAGGTTGGAGTAGCCGGTCCCGAAGTCATCCACTGCGAGGCGGATGCCGAGGTCCTTCATCACGCGGAGCTGGCCGAGCGCGGAGTCGGTCAGCGAGGTGCTCTCCGTCAGCTCGAAGGAAATGTTTTTGTAGCTGAAACGGCCCTTGATCAGGCGGTCGACATGCGCGGGAAACGAGGGGTTCGTCAGGGTCTGGACAGGGATGTTGATCGCGGCATGGAGATGGGGGAACGCTTTGAACACCGGCACGAGTTCCTCGAGCGCCCGGACCATCAGGCATTCGGTCAGCTCGGTGATCACCCCGGTGCGCTCGGCCTCCGGGATGAAGGAAAGCGGCGGCACAATCCCCCGCTTGGGATGAAGCCACCGCATCAGCACTTCAATCCCCACGCATTTGCCCGTTTCCAGATTCAGGATCGGCTGGTAGTGGGCGATGATTTGCCGGAGACGCGCGGCCTCCCGAAGCTCGGACTCGAGGGAAAGGGTTTGTGCGTTCGCCATCCAGGCCGCCATGAAGAAGCAGAGGGCGAGAACAAAGGCCAGCCCGCCGTAGAGGGGCAGGGTCTGGCCCCAAAGGGACCAGAGGGCGCGCTTGGGGAAAACGGCGACCACCACGTAGTTGTATCCGGGCACGACCCGCGAATAGACGAGTTCCCCATCGGTCTCGGAGAGCCCGGCCGGGGGAGCTTTCGCGGGCGGAACAGCCTTGAGCCTGGCGTTGACCGACCGGTCCAGCACAACCCCGTCCTGCCGCATGAAGAAAACCGCATGGTCGCCGCTGCGGTCCCCGTATTGCATCATCTCGCCAATGGTCTGCGTCGGGATCGAAAGCCCAAAAAAATAATCCTTTCCCGGGTTGTAGTTGATGATCATGGCGTCGGCGCGGTCGCCGCGGCTGGGGCGCGGGAGGAGCCGGACCTCTCCGGCCGGACCGAGCTGGCAAAGATCGGGATCCATCGGATACGGGGCCTCGGGGAGCCCGATATCCGAACAGACCAACTGCCCGTCTTTCACCATCCACGCCTCGCGGAAGGTCGTGCTGTCCAGGACCAGTCGCCTCAGCACGGAGGCCGTCTGGGCGGAAACCTCGCCCCGCGTCGCCAGGTCGAGGATCTGCAACTTGGAACGTGCCCCGTTGACGAGGCGGCCGATGGCGTCGGCCCACAAGCCGGTTTTTTGCTCCATCGCCTCGATGGCACCCCAGCGGGTTTGCCGGTAGGAGAGGGAGGCGGACCCGCCGATCGCCGCGAGCGCGCCCAAGACGGCGATCGCCATGATCAAAATCCGAAAGGTGCGGTTCTGAAGGGCGGGCAATGGCATTTCAAATCGAGAGACGAAGCTTGCTGGAGTTGACACGTATCACGTTTCCCGCGACGTGGAAAGACCCGAGAAAGCAAGATTCTTGCGTTTTCCCAATTGCGTGTGGCGTCCCGGCGTGGAAAATGACCCCCATCAGCAAAAAATACTACAGTTGGGAAAAACGGCGGCACCGACGGGGCAAGCCGTTCTACAAGCGGAAGCGGCTCTGGATCCCGATCGGGGTCCTGTGCCTCGGGGCCTTTGCGGCATGGGTGGCATTCGGGATTTTGACCTACCACTTCGACAAGCGGGCGCAGGAGTTCGATCTCTCGAAGGTCGGCAGCATGGAATCGGCCTCGGTCCTCTACGACCGCAACGGGCGCGATTTCGGGAAGATCTTCATCCAGAACCGCCAGCCGGTCGCCTACGACCGGATCTCGCCGATGCTCACGAAGGCGGTCATCGCCGCGGAGGACAACAAGTTCTACGAGCACGACGGCGTCGACTACTTCGGGATCATGCGCGCCATGATCGCGAACTACCGCCGGGGAAAAATTTCCCAGGGTGCGAGCACGGTGACCCAGCAGTTGGCGAGGAACTCGTTCGACCTGCGGGAGCGGACCTACCAGCGCAAAATCGTGGAGATGTTTCTCGCGTGGCGGATCGAGAAGAATTTCCGGAAGGACCGGATCATGGAGCTTTACCTGAACCGCGTTTATTTCGGGAGCGGGTTCTACGGGGCCGAGGCCGCCGCGCGCGGGTATTTCGGACGCTCCGCCAAGGATCTCGACATCGGCCAGTGCGCGATGCTGGCGGGCCTGCTCAAGAGCCCGCAGTTGCTCTCCCCGTGGAACAACATCGAGGGTGCCACCGATGCCAGGAATTTTGTTTTGAAGCGGATGCGGGAAATGGGCTTCCTCACCAGGGAGCAACTGAAGGAACAAACCGATCTCAAGCTCTACGCGGTCAAGCGCCTGAACCCGTTCAAGGTTTCCTACGCGGTGGACATGATCCGCCAGCAGGCGATCAAGGCGCTGGGATTCGACCGCGCCATGAACGGCGGATACCGGATCGAGACCACGCTCGACTCGGAAATGCAGCGCGCCGCCGAACGGGCCACGAGGGAGTTTCTCTCGCAGGTCGAGTCCGCCCCCGGCTACACCCACCCGACGTTCGCGCAATACCGCGAGTCGACAAAGAATATCGAGGACGCGATCAACAAAGGGAACATGACGGTCAAAATGCCCGAACCGAAATACATCCAGGGCGCGGCGCTCGCCCTGGACAATGCGACAGGCGGCGTCCTCGCAATGGTTGGCGGGCGGGATTTCAAGCACAGCGAATACAACCGCGCCTTCCAGGGCCCCCGGCCGCTGGGCACCGCATTCACGCCGTTGGTCTTCGCCGCCGCCTACGAGGCCGGAATTTTTCCGGGCGAGATCGTTCAGGACGCGTGCATCGACAACCGGTATGTGATGGTCGGCGGCGAGACGGGCATCCTCGGCGAGTGGGGGGTCGAAAAGGCCGAGAACGAATACGAGGGACCGATCACCACCCGGGACGCCCTCGTGAAAGGGAAAAACGCCGCCACCATCCGCCTGGGCATGAGAACCGGCCTCGACGCCCTGAAAAAAACCGCCGCAGCCGCCGGGATCACCTCGCCGCTGCGCGACTACACCAACAGCTTCCTGGGGAGCAGCGAACTCACCCTGGACGAGATGACCCTCGCCTTCACGATTTTTCCGAACGGGGGACGGCGCGCGAATGAGGCTCACCTGATCAGGCGGATTCTGGATGCCGACGGCAGCGTGATTTACGAGGCACCGCGCTCGGCGGTGAAAGCCATTTCCCCGGCGGCGGCATTCCAGGTCCATGCGGGGTTGGAGGAGATCATGAAACGGGGCGCAGCGGCGGACCTCGGCCTCGGCCAGTTCCCGGTGGCGGGCAAATCCGGCGCAGCCTACAATTTCACGGACGCCTACTTTTTCGGCTACACCAGCGCCGTGACCTGCGGGGTCTGGGTGGGCTTTGACAGGCCGGCCAAAATTTACCGCGGCGCGTTCGGCAAGGATCTCGCGCTCCCGATCTGGACCAAGATCATGAACGCCGCCGCAACCGCCTTCCCCCCGCAGCCGTTCGCGAAACCCGCCGATCTCAGGGAAGTCGAAATCTGCCGGACATCCGGCCTACTCGCCACGCCGCGCTGCAAACTCGATTTCGTGGATGCCGCAGGCGGGATTTCGAGTTCCCGTCCGCTCGCCTACACGGAATACGCCACCGAGGCCGAGGTCCCGCAGATCCGCTGCGACGTTCATGGCGGCGGGGTGAGGAATTACGCGAAACAATACGACGAAGCCGAGTGGCCGCGCGCCGCCGCAGCTGTCGACTTCGCGACGATCCGCCCAATCGCCGTCACCGCCCCCACCCTCCTGGGCTTCAACGATGTTTACCAATCCATCCGTCCGGGATCGGACAAACTCGACGACAGCTCGATTCCCGTCGCCAAAGCCATCCCGGTGACCGGCGAAACGGATGGAGACAAGCAGGAGGACGGCCCGCAGAGCTCCCCTGCTCCCGCCGCCACCCCGGAAGCGCCCGCCCCTGAGCCCGAGGTCAGGAAGGCGGAAACCCTCAAACCGCTCGACTCCCCGCTGGACAAGCCGGCGATCCAGCTCCCGCCGCCGCCCGCGAGGGATTTTTGATTCCCGATGCGCCCCCTCCTCCCCTTCCGCTCCCGCATCGCCGCAGCCCTCCTCGCCTCCCTCGCCGCCGCATCGGCGGCGGATCCCCTCAAACTCGACCTCCAGGACGCGATCCGCATGGCCCTCGGCAAAAATTTTCAAATCCGAGCCGAGCGGTTCACCCCGCAGATCGCCCGGGCGAAACAACTCTCCGCCTCGGGAAAATTCGACCCCGTCGCCGAGGTCTCGGTGACCTACGACGAAAACAACCAGGAACAGCGCACCCTCAACAGCGAGCTGAACACGCCGACCGCCGTCCCGGGCGGCGACACCCCCTTCCTCTTCGCCCGCACCTCCGGCCTCGAAGTGGATGCCAGCATCGCAGGACTCACCCCCTGGGGCCTGACCTACGACCTCGACGCGTCGGCCACCAAGAATACCGACAACCGGCTCTCCGACGACAAATACAACTCGTTTCTTGGCTTCAACATCGCCCAGCCGCTGCTGAAAAACTTCGGGACCGACGCGAACCTCGCGCAGCTCCGGATCGCCCGCGCCGACCGCGCCATCTCGGAATGGACACTGCGCGACCGCATCATCCGGGTCGTGACGGACACGGTGGACACGTATTGCGAGCTCTACTTCACCAAGGAAAACCTCGGCGTCGAGGAGCGCTCGCGGGAACTCGCCGCCCAGCTCCTCTCCGACAACCTGAAACGCGCGGAGATCGGCGTCATGTCCCCGCTCGACGTCATGCAGGCCCGGTCCGACCTCGCCTCCCGCGAGGAACGCGTCCTCGTCGCCAAACGCAACATGCTCGACAACGAGAATTTCCTCAAACAGCTCGTCACGGACGAAGTCTTCCGCGTTCTCGACACCCGCATCGAGATCGCCTCGCTCCCCGAGCTGCCGAATGTCAAAGCGGACCGCGAAAAGGATTTTCCGCTCGCGTTCCAGATGCGCCCGGACTACCGGCAGGCCCTCCTGGATTTGCAGAAACGCCAGATCAACGTCGTCTTCTCCCGCAACCAAGCCCTCCCGCGCCTCGACCTGGTCGCGAGCTTCGGCGTCAACGGCATCGACTCCTCGCTGGCGGACAGTTTCCAGCGCGTCACGGGACAGGCGAATTATAACTACTCCTGGACCGCCGGTGTCGTGGGGAGCCTGCCGGTCCCGAACCGCGAGGCGCGCGGACAGCTCGAGGCCAACAAGTTCGAAGTCGCCAAGGCGTTGGTCGAGATCAAGCGCCTCGAACAGTTGATCCTCGTCGAGGCCGACAACGCGGCCGGCCAGATCGACACCACCCTCAAGCGCATCGAAGCCACCACCGCCGCCCTCGATTATGCCAGGAAAACACTCGAGGCCGCGCAGGCCAGGCTCGCCAGCGGCACCACCACCACCTTCGAAGTCCTCCAGTTCCAGCGCGATCTCGCCACAGCCGAAATCAGCCGGATCCGGGCGCAGGCCGACCACGTCCGCGCGATCGCGGAATACGCCCGCGTCACCGGCCTCACGCTCGCCAAAAACGGCATCAGCATCGAGTGAAAATCACGGCCGCCCCGCAATCCCCCCGTCCCCACGCAGCCTACGACAATGCCTGCTTCGACAAGTGAGACACCACACTAACGGATTCGCAGCATCAACGCGGCGCGATGGATCGCGGCCTGCATGCTGTCGGATCGCGCGATCCCCTTTCCCGCGATTTCGAACGCCGTGCCGTGATCGGGGCTCGTCCGCACGAAGGGCAGGCCCAGCGTCACATTCACTCCCTGGTCGAAGGCGTGGAGCTTCAGCGGGATCAGCCCCTGGTCGTGATACATGCACAGCACACCGTCGAATTCCCCCGCGACCGCCCGCCGGAAAATCGTGTCGGGCGAAAGGGGGCCCGAGAAAACAGCGTCCTTGGACTTCTCGAGTTCCCTGACAGCAGGCGAGATGATTTTGATTTCCTCGGCCCCGATGTCTCCGCCTTCGCCGGCATGGGGGTTCAGCCCAGCGACCACGATCCTCGGCTCCCTGCACCCGCACTGGCGCAGAAATGCCGCGAGCAGGTTTCCAATGCGGACGATTTCGTTTTTGTCCAGAAGCCCCGCAACCTGCGCCAGGGGCACATGGGCGGTGACGAGGGCGACGGTGAGCCCGCCGCCGGTCAGGCACATCGCGTAGTTTTTCACGCCGGCGCGCGCCGCGAAAAATTCCGTCTGGCCCGGAAAATGGCAGCCGACATCGTGCAGGCCCTTCTTGGAGACCGGGCCGGTGACCACCCCCCGCCACCTGCCGGAAGCGAGGTTTTTCGCCGCGGTTTCCAGCGCCTCGACGGCCGCGCGGGCCGACTCCCCGGTCGGCGACCCGGGTTTGTGGTCGCCCACCTTCCCGACGACCTCGTATTCGAAATCCCCCGGGAGATCCCGGGATGCCAATGCTGCCCGGATGACCTCCGGGCCGATGCCGGCCGGATCGCCGGATGTGATGCCGATGATGGGTTTCATGCTTGGATGGCCGGTGCAAACTTTTGCGCGAGCGGCATCCGGCGCCCGATGCCGAAGGCGCGACCGGTGACCTTCAGCCCGGGGGCGGCCTGCTCGCGTTTGTATTCGTTGAGGTCGACGCGCCCGATCACCCAGCGGACGGTCCCCCCGTCAAACCCCTTCCGGATGATTTCTCCGGCACCGAGATTTTCCTCGACGTAGAGCCGGAGGATCTCGTCCAGCACCTCGTAGGGCGGCAGGGTGTCCTGATCCGTCTGGTCCGGGCGGAGCTCCGCGCTGGGCGGCTTGGTGATCGTCCGCGCGGGGATGAGCTCCCGGCGGGCATCCGCGTTGAGAAATCCCGCCAGCCTGTAGACCGTTGTCTTGGGGACATCGGAGATGACGGCGAGCCCGCCGCACATGTCGCCGTAAAGCGTGCAGTAGCCCACGGCCAGTTCGCTTTTGTTCCCGGTCGTCAGGAGAAGGTGGCCGAATTTGTTCGACAGAGACATCAGCGTGAGCCCGCGCAGCCGGGCCTGCATGTTTTCCTCGGTGATGTCTTCGGGTTTCCCGGCAAATGCGTCGCCCATCTGCTCTTTGAAGGCATCAAAGCTCCCGGCGATCGGAATCCTGAGGCACTCCATCCCCAGATTGGCCGCAAGCTGGAGGGCGTCTTCGACGCTGTGCTCGGACGAGTAGGGGGACGGCATCGCGACCCCCGTGACATTTTCCGCGCCGAGGGCCTGGACGGCGATGCAGGCGGTCACGGCGCTGTCGATCCCGCCGCTGAGCCCGAGCACGGCCGCGCGGAATCCGCACTTGGCCATGTAGTCGCGCAACCCGAGCACCAGCGCGTCCCGGAGGTCCGCCATGTCCTCGCGGGCACTGTCTCCCGCAGGCCACGGACCGAGGACCGAACCCTTTCCCGGGGAACCTTCCGGCCCCCAGCCCCGGAACTCCACCCCATGGTTCATGTCGCCGATATCGAGGACAAACGTGCCTTCCAGAAACCCGGGGGCCTGCATCCAGATCAGCCCGTCGGCCGTCGCCGCGAAGGAGTAGCCATCGAAAATCAACTGGTCGTTTCCCCCGACCGCATTGCAGTAGAAGAACGGCACGCGGTGTCGTCCGGCCTGCCGCCGGATCATCTCCCGCCGCCGGGCCGGCTTTCCGATTTGAAACGGGGAGGCGCTCAGATTCACGATGGCGGCCGCGCCAGCCGTCACGAGATCGTGCACCGGATCGCGGGTGTAGAGACCCCGGGGGAGATATTCCGGGGTCCAGATGTCCTCGCAAATCGTCACCCCGATCCGTCGGCCGCCGATCTCCACGGGCGCGGGAGCGGGCCCCGGCTCAAAATACCTCGCCTCGTCGAAAACGTCGTAGGTCGGCAGCAGGCACTTGGCGATTTTCCGCAGCGGCCGGTCTTTTTCGAGAACGGCGGCCGTGTTGAAAAACGGACGCCCCTTCCCCGAGGGGTTCACGTCGACGCAGCCGACCAGCAGGGCCGCTTTTCCAACATGCCGGTGAAGCCCGTCGAGCGCCGCAAGATTCCCGGGAACGAAATCCGATTTGAAAAGCAGGTCCTGCGGAGGATAGCCGGTGAGCGACATCTCGGGCGTGAGGATGATCTGCGCCCCGCGGAGCTCCAGGTCCTTCGCGGCCCGGGCGATCTTGCGCGCGTTGCCGACGAAGTCGCCGACAACCGTGTTGATCTGGGCGAAACCGATTTTCACCAGAACCCCCACTGGCGCGTGGCCATGATGTAAATGCCCAGCCCGAGATTCGTGGCCGCGTGGGCCGCGACGCAGGCCCCCAGGCTCTTCGTGCGCACGAGCAGCCCGTTGTAGAGCAATCCTGTCAGAAACGCCGCCGGCCAGTCGGGCATCTGATGCACGAACATGAACAGCCCGGCCACCCCGAAAAACGAACGCGGGTCATACGCCCCGAGCGGAATTTTCGAAAAGTCCTCGCGGATCAGATAGCGCATCAGAAACCCCCTCCAGAAGATTTCCTCGACGAGCGGGACGATGACGACCAGACGCGCGAACCTCGCCGCGACCGTCAGCCAATACAGCAGCGGGGTGCCCGAAAAAACCGTGGGATCAAACCCGCCCGTCCGCAGCGCAGCCCCGGGCAAGGCCTGCGGCAGGAGCCAGAGTCCAAGAGCCGCGACACCGGCCGCCAGGGCCGCGAGCCATCCCCCACTTTTCCCGAAATCATACCGCCTCCAGAAAAAAACCAGCGCCGCCCCGCAGGCCAATGTCTGCAACGGATAAACCCAATACTCGGGCTTCGAGAGGAACAGCGCCCCGGATTTTCCTCCCAGGAACCGCACGGCCCCGACGAGCACCAGCCCTCCCATGAACAGCGCGAACGGCACAACGTATGCCGCCAGCGGGGGCTTCTTTGGTTCGTCCATCACGCCTTCCTCATAGCTCAAATTCAGGAGGGGGGGAACACTTTTGCTTTCCGCGCGCTCCCCGCCTCTGCTAGCGTGCCGCCCCGTGACGAACAATCCCGTCTACCACTTCTTCCACACCCCGGGAAATGCAGGCCCCCTCGTCTTGCGGTTGGCCACGGCCGGGGTCCTTTTCTTTCACGGGACCCAAAAAGCTCTCGGCTGGTTCGGCGGGGTCGGATGGCAACGGACGGTCGAAACATGGACATCGTCAACCGGCCTCGGGCTCCCGGCGGTGATCGCCCCCCTGGTCATGGTGGCGGAGCTGCTCATCTGCGCGGGGCTTTTCCTCGGTTTCTTCACGCGCCTTGCGGGGCTGGGGGTCGTCCTCGTCATGTCCGGAGCGATTTTTGCCGTCGGAAAAACCTCGCCGATTTTCATCGATCTCGAACTCCCGCTGATGGTGTGGGCAGGCGGCCTCGCGCTCTTCTGCCTCGGCGGCGGCGCTCTCTCCGTCGACCGCGCAATCAGCAAAAACCTCCTTCCGGTCGTCGGATAGCAGGACTGTTTTGAAAAAGGCCGTGGGGATCGCGGTGGCTGGCATAGGGGTTTTCAGCGCGGCATTTTATCTCGTCACGGCGCTCCTCCTCCGCCGCTGGCTTGGAGGGAAGCCCGCCGCAGGCTCCCATTTAGAGAACCCGAAACCGGCACCGGCAGCACAGCGCCCCCCGGACCGGCCCGAACCGGTCACGTTCTTCCGCCCGATCAAGAGCGGCGAAGCGCGGCTCCGGGATCATCTGGCGGTTTTTCTCTCCGCTCTCGAGCCCGGCGACCAGGTGATTTTTTGCGCGACCACCCCGGAGGATTTGCGCCTCTGCGAAGACCTTGCCGCCGGACATCCCGGGCCCGACATCAGCTTTCTCCTCGCGGTGGAGGGCGTCCACCGGAACCCGAAGATCAACAAGCTCGCCCAAATGGAACCGTTGGCCACCCGCGAACGATGGGTCGTGCTCGACAGCGACGCCGTGCCCGACCGCAGGTTTCTGCGGGCGTTCCGGAGCGAGTGGCAATCGAAAGATGCGGACGCGATCTCCGCCCCTTACGCCCCGCAACCCGCTCCCGGCACCCCTTCCAGGCTGGATGCCTTGGGAACCGGCATGGCCCTCTGGCCGGGTGTCGCGCTGCTCAGATCGGTCGGCCGACTGGATTTTCTTACCGGAGCCTGCATGGGGGTCAAAGCCCGGACGCTGCAACGGCTCGGCGGGTGGAAAATTCTCGGAGGCTCGTTGGCCGACGACCACGAGCTCGGGCTCCTCATCTCGCGGGCGGGAGGAGCCGTTGGCATCTCAGACTCCGTCATCGACATCGAAACTCCCGACCTCACTTGGAAAGAATGGATCCTGCACCAGCACCGCGCGTCCGTGACCTTCCGCCTCTGCAATCCCGCCGGGTGCCTGGGGATCCCCCTCACCCACGGCGTGGGCCTCTCGTTTCTTTTCATCCTGCTCAACCCCCTCGCCCACGGAAGCTGGCTCCTTCATCTCGGCCTCCTGGCCCTCCGCGCCCATTCCGCAAATTCCCTGCCAGGACCGCGAGGCAAACTCCGAGAAATCTGGCTCGTCAGCCTGCTCGAACCGCTTTTCTGGCTCCTCTCCTGGCTGCCCCTCCCGGTCTGGTGGGGCGGACGGTGGATCCGACCGGGCAAACTTGGGAGTTGACCGCCCCACCCGCCGGAGCTAAATCTGGCCCCCTTTCGCGGGTATAGCTTAATGGTAAAGTTCCTGCCTTCCAAGCAGGCCATGCGGGTTCGATTCCCGCTACCCGCTCGCCTCTTATAATCAGCAACTTACGAAAGAGGAGGGGTCAAAGTGTGCCACAAAGTGCGCCCTCTCCGTCTTAAAATCTCGCGATATTCCAAGAGAGTCCGGGATGTCCAAAAGGGAGGAAATAGGCCTTTGTAAAAACTTCTCAGGGAGGAAACCGGTTGGATTGATTGGAAGAAAAAAGAATAGGGGGGGAGGGGATATTTCATTGCCGGTAAACCGCATGGCTTCCGATGTTGAAGGAAATCACGGCCCCGCCCTCGATATAAAAGACCGCCCTCAAATCCCCCTCGATCACCAAAGCGAAGACCGTTTGCCGCATGAGGGATGAAAGCCGATGGATTTTGTGCGTTCTCAGCCGGGGGTCAAATGGGTCTTCCTTGAAGATCAGCCATGCCGCCCGCGCTGATTCCTTTTGCGGGGCTGGCAATGAGTAGAAGGCTTCCCAAAAGGCTTCCGTTGCCGCAAAGCGGTATTTCACGCCCGGCACGGCGGGGCTTCCGTCATGGCCGTTTCCATGTCCACAAGCCGCCCGGCCTCGGCATCCTCGATCCCGCGCCAAACGTCTTCCGGGATGTCCGGGTTTTCAATCCGGCGAATCATCCGTTCAATGACGCGCCCGCTTTGCGGGTAGATGGAACGCAGGGCCGCGCCGATCACGTTCCCGCGCTCCGGGTCAGGAACCGTCCGCAATTCGTCCGCCAACGTGGTTGCCGTCATGCCCGTAAATATCGCAGATAAGCAGGCGCCCCGCAAGCCGGAACCGGCGAATTGATTGGAATTGCAAGCAATTGCTTGCAGCCATTGCAATCAATTCCGCCATGTCCCGCACGTCCCTTGACGTTTCGCAATGTTCGCAAAATCGAATTGATTGAATTGCAAGCAGGATTCCGGGAGGGGGCCTTGACTGCCCGGATTTTAAATCCGGGAAGTCGAATCCGCACTTTGACTGCGTTTTAAAAACGCGAGTGAATCCCCAAGAATGAAAACGGGAAGAGAATCGCCGTAGAAATTTTTTACCCGGCTCCGCCATCCTTGCAGGCAAACCGAATCAGCGAACAGGCTGGCACCCGCCACGCACCGCGCCCGACCTATGCGCTATCATCACCCTCCCACCCAAACAAAAGCCCGCCACGGGGCAGGCAGGCGCAAGGCAGACAGGAAAACCATCCGGTGTGAAAACCTCCCGATCAACGGATTCCCCCTCTTCCTTTGGCATCTCGAATCCATCAGCGGGATTCTGTTTCAACCCTGCCATCTTGGTTGCCGACCTCAAGGCCATCTTGACAACCTTCACATTCAGAACGCATGTCATCAGGCTTTTTCCCTTCTCCCGCTCCGCTTTGAAAAATCGGGTGATGTCAGCAGGCCTCAACGTCTCGATGTTCTTATCAGCTCGATCACCGAGAGATTCCAAAAACAACGTAACCGCATTGCTGTATCGAACCCCCGTAGCATCGGCCTTGCTGATTTTTTTCCCCGCAATCCAATCCTCGAACCAGCCCCGCACCGTGAAGAAGTTCAGCCGCTCGCCCGTTGTCCGCTCGACAATCTCAGCGATCAGCTTCCGCGCCCGCGATTCTGTCAGCCGCTCCTCGCGGGCCAGCTTCTCAGCAGCAACCAATGAAGAAACAAATTGCGCGGACATTGCGGGATAGAAATGAGGGTTCGATTCCCTCTACCCGCTGGTTTTCTCGCACATCCGGGAGGCAAGCCTCGCCCCCCGTTGATTTTTTGGCGAGGAATTTATGAAAAATCTCCTCATTACTCTCAAGACGGCGGAGGGCTGGCATTCTCGGAGCCGCTCTCACTGGCGGGGCGGCAGCCGCGTCACAATACGTGGCCACCAATGGCGCGACGCAGGATTGGACGGGAGGGTAGCGCGGCTGCCGCGGGGGCTGGAGAGTCCTGGGAAGCGCATTTCAGGGGGGCTTCTGTGGAAGTTTGATCTGGGGGAGAACTTTGGCAGGAATGCCCTCAATGTGTTTGTCACGATAGACGAGCTTCAAACCATGTTCTTTGGCGCAAGCCGCAATGAGTAGATCGGTGAGGTGGATGCGGGTCGGCGTCTGGGCGCGAAGCGCGATGGCCGCTTTTCCCACGGACTCGTCAATCGGCAAAGGGCTGCCCAAGGCATCACGATAGAAACCGAGGATTTTTGCGGTGTCCGTTTGCGGGTAATCCGAACGTGTAAGAAAAAGTTGAAATTCGACCCATGAAATGACGCTGATCGCAGCACGACCTCCCTCGGGGCTGATGCAATGTTCAACGGTGTCGCTGCCTTTTTCTTGCAGGAGATGGGCAAGCACGGCTGAGGTGTCGAGCAAATGCGCCGCTTTCATACGGTCGGTCCGTGCGCACGCT
>JBAYTU010000020.1:0-47390 GCA_041675465.1 Terrimicrobiaceae bacterium
AATCTCCCTGAAGAGTCGTGGAAGACCACCACGTTGATAGGTCGCGGGTATAAGCGCAGCAATGCGTTCAGCTTAGCGATACTAATGCTCGTTCGGCTTTTTTCTCCATCTTACAGTCTTGTTCCTTGTGAGGTTGTAATTTTTCCCCTAATGTGCGAATGCCAGGGAACCTGTCGGTTCCGGTGCCTGCGGCCGGTGCCGGGGCAGATCTTTGGAAAAGCGAAAAATAGCGGGGTGTCGCCAGACATGCGGCGATCTGAAATTTGAGATTTCAAATTTGAGATTTTCGGAGTCTGGTGATCCTGCGCAGTGGCACCACCCGTTCCCATTCCGAACACGGAAGTGAAACGCTGCAGAGCCGATGGTAGTGCTTCTATAGGTTGTGCGAGAGTAGGTCGTTGCCAGTATTGCGCCCGGCACTTTGGAAACAAAGTGCCGGGCCTTTTTTTGAATTTCGAGCGCTTTTTTATTGAGTCCGACACGGAGTGGACTAACTTCCCATTTCCCGCAAATCCGCGCGGTTGTCCCGGTGGAGACGATTCATCCACCGGGAACGTGACTGGAACCGGCACACCATATTTTATGTCAGCAAATCCCAACTCACCAAACCGCGCGTTTCCGCTGGAGCGCACACGCAACATCGGCATCGCCGCGCACATCGACGCCGGAAAAACCACGCTGACGGAGAGGATCCTGTTTTACACGGGGATGATCCACAAGATCGGCGAGGTGCACGAGGGGACGACCGTCACCGACTGGATGGAGCAGGAGCGCGAGCGAGGGATCACGATCACCTCGGCCGCGACCACCTGCGCGTGGATGCAGCGCCGGGAGGAAGGGATCTACAAGGCGTATGAAGGGATCAAGATGCGGGTGAACATCATCGACACCCCGGGACACGTGGATTTTACAGCGGAGGTCGAGCGCTCGCTCCGCGTCCTGGACGGCGCGATCGCGGTTTTCTGCGGGGTGGCCGGGGTGCAGCCGCAGTCGGAGACTGTCTGGCGGCAGGCGACGAAATACGGGGTGCCGCGCATCGCGTTCGTCAACAAAATGGACCGCACCGGTGCCGATTTTGAGGCGGCCGTGCAAAGCATGCGCGCGAAGCTCGGTGCCAATGCCTGGCCGGTCCTCATCCCTCTGGGAAAAGAGGATTACCTCAAGGGCCAGATCGACGTGATCAACCGCAAGGCGGTCATCTATCTGGACAACGACGTCATGGGTTCGACGTATGAGATCCAGGAAATCCCCGCCGAATTCCAGGAGTCCACGGAGAGAGCCTACCAGGATCTCGTTGCCCAGATGTGCGATCTCGACGAGGAAATTGGCATGCTCTTTCTCGAGGAGAAGCCCATCACGAAGGAGGATCTCAAAGCCGCGATACGCCGCCAGACGATCGCCAACAAGTTCGTCCCGGTGGTCGGCGGGTCCGCATTCAAAAACAAAGGGGTGCAATTTCTCGTTGACGCCGTGCTGGATTACCTCCCCGGACCGCTGGATATCCAGCCCGCCAAGGGCCTGAATCCGGACAACGTGTCGGAATCCATCCTGGCCCCATCGGACGACAACGGAAAATTCTGCTCCCTGGCTTTCAAGCTGTGGAGCGACCCGTTTGTCGGCAAGCTGGTTTTCTTCCGCGTGTATTCCGGAAAACTGTCCAAAGGCGACACGGTCTACAATCCGCGCACGAACAAGCGGGAGCGCATCAGCCGCCTGATCCAGATCCAGGCCGACAAGCGCGAGGACATCGACACCTGTTACTCGGGAGACATCGCCGCCATTGTTGGCATCAAGAACATCACCACCGGAGACACGCTCTGCGATGAAGATCATACGATCCTTTTGGAGCCTCCATCGTTTCCTGATCCGGTCATCTCGATGTCCGTCGAGCCCAAGACCAAGGTGGACCAGGAGAAGATGGGTATCGCGCTTCAGCGACTGGCCGAAGAGGATCCGACATTCCGTGTCTTCACCGACGAGGACACCGGCCAGACGATCATCGCAGGAATGGGCGAGCTCCATCTGGAAATCATCCGCGACCGGATGCTGCGCGAGTTCAAGGTGGAAGCCAATTCCGGAAAGCCGCAGATCGCCTACAAGGAAACGATCCTGACACCTGCCGACGGCGAGGGAAAACTCGTGAAACAATCGGGCGGGCGAGGGCAATATGGCCATGTCATTTGCAAGGTGACGCCGAACGAGCGAGGCAAGGGGATCACCACGGAAAACAAAGTCGTGGGCGGAACCATTCCGAAGGAATTTATTCCGGCTGTCATCAAGGGTTTCAACGAGGCTGTTTTGAACGGCGTGGTGGCCGGGTATCCGGTGATCGATGTCCACGTGGACATCATCGACGGCAGCTACCACGACGTGGATTCGAACGAAATGGCGTTCAAGATGGCCGCGATTTTCGCCCTCAAGGACGCGCTGAAAAAAGCGAAGCCGATCCTGCTCGAGCCGATCATGAAGGTGGAGAACATCACGCCGGACGAATTTCAGGGAGACATCATGGGCGACCTCAACCGTCGCCGCGCGAAGATTATCGGCATCGAGACCAAAGGCAACCTTTGCACCGTCAACGCCGAGGTGCCGCTTGCGGAGATGTTCGGATACGCCACGGCGATCCGTTCGCTGTCGAAGGGGCGCTCATCTTACTCGATGGAACCATCGCATTTCGAGCAGGTGCCCGAGCAGGTCAAGGCCGCGATTCTGGATCAAAAAAGCTGACCGGAATCCGCGCCGGACCGCGCGACAAAAATCTGCCGCATGCCCGCGCGGGCATGCGGTTTTTTTGTGTCCTGAAGGGGAGCCGGAATGGCGGGGCATTTCAAATGGGTTTGCACGCGGGGAGCGGGGCGGATAGGGTTTGCCGTCTATGGGAAGACAGTGGTTGCATGCGAAGCGCGAGGTCGCGAACCTCAAGAAAGGCCAGGTTGTCGGCAAGCTGGTGAAGGAAATGATGGTCGCCGCCAAGCTCGGAGGACCGGACATCGGCGGCAACGCGCGACTTTTTGCCGTAGTCGAGAAAGCCCGCAAGGCCTCGGTGACGCGGGATGCGATCGAGCGGGCGATCAAGAAGGGTGCGGGGATCGGCGGAGAGAAGATCTCCCTCGACCACCTGGTCTTCGAAGGCTATGCGCCGCACAAGGTTCCGGTCATCGTCGAGGTGTTGACCGACAACAACAACCGCACGGCCCCCGAGATCCGGGTGCTTTTCAAACGGGGCCAGCTCGGAACCCCGGGGAGCAACAAATTTCTGTTCGACCACGTGGGGATCGTCGAGGCGCACCATCCGGATGCGTCTGCGGACATCGAGGCGGCGGCGATCGAGGCCGGGGCGAACGATGTGACCGCCCTCACGCACGCGGAAAACGACGACATTCCCGAGGGGGTGGCCGGAGCCAGGTTTCTCACCGGGTGCACCGCCACCGCATCCGCCTCGAAATGGCTTTCGCAAAACGGCTGGAGCGTCGTGACCAGCGAGCTCGGGTATGTGGCGAAGCAGTTTCCGGTGCTGACGGACGAACAGCGCGCCGAGGCGGGCGAGTTTCTTCAGGAGTTGGAGGACCATGACGATGTTCACCGCGTCTGGGCTGCGGTAAAGTAAACCGGACGATGGAAGCCACCGCCACGCGGATCGTCCGGCGCCTGCGTGAGGCGGGGCACGAAGCCTACTTTGCGGGCGGTTGCGTGCGCGACCGCCTGCTCGGGCGGGTGGCCCACGATATCGATGTGGCCACCAGCGCGCATCCCGAGGAGGTCCAAAAGCTGTTTGCGCGGACCGTCGCGGTGGGAGCGCAATTTGGTGTGATTGTTGTGCTGGAAGACGGGGGGGAGTTCCAGGTGGCGACATTCCGGGCGGACGGGGTCTATCTTGACGGGCGGCGCCCGGAGTCGGTGACGTTCACCACGGCCGAGGGCGACGCACGGCGGCGGGACTTCACGGCCAACGGTCTCTTCTTCGATCCGGTCGATGGAAAGATCCTGGATTTTGTCGGGGGCGAGACCGATCTGAAGGCGGGCATCATCCGTTGCATTGGCGAACCGTCCGACAGGTTCCGGGAGGACAAACTGCGGCTGCTCCGGGGGGTCCGGTTTGCCGCGACGCTGGGATTTCAGATCGAGCCATCCACATGGGCCGCGCTGCGGGCGATGGCGCGGTCGATCACGGTGGTCAGCGCGGAACGGATCCGCGACGAGCTGGTGAAAATCTTTGTGCATCCGTCGCGGGTGGGGGGATTTGATCTGCTCGACGAGTCCGGGTTGCTGGAGGTCCTGTTGCCGGAAGTGGCCGTGATGAAGGGGTGCGAACAGCCGCCGGAGTTTCATCCCGAGGGCGATGTCTTCGTGCACACACGGCTGATGTTGTCGCTGCTGCCGGAGACGGTTTCGGTGCCCCTGGTTTTTTCCGTGCTGTTTCACGACATCGGCAAGCCGCCGTCATCCCGGCGGGATGAGACCGGCAGGATCCGGTTCAACGGGCACGAATCGCTCGGCGCGGCAATGGCCGGAAAAATCTTCGAGCGCCTGCGGTTTTCAAACGCGCAGACCGAGGCGACGGTGGCGGCGGTCAGGAACCATATGGCTTTCAAAGACGTGCAGCACATGAGGGTGGCGACGCTCAAGCGGTTCCTGGCGCGCCCGACGATCGACGATGAGATGGAACTCCACCGGGTCGATTGCCTCGGGTCGCACGGGCTGGTCGACAACTACGATTTCCTCCTGACCAAGCGGGAGGAATTTTCGCGCGAGCCGCTGATCCCGCCGCCGCTCGTCACCGGGCGGGATCTGATCCTGTTGGGATGGAAGCCCGGCCCGCCGTTCAAGCGCATCCTCGATGCCGTGCAGGTCCGGCAATTGGAAGGGGCACTGACCTCCCGAGCGGAAGCGATGGAGTGGGTTGCATCGCACCGGGATTTCTTGGAAAAAGGAGGAACCAAATGAGCAAACACCTGGTCCATGTCGCCCGCGCCGGAAATGTCATCGGCCAATACCGGGCGGAACAACTGCCCTCGCTGGTGGATTCCGGCTTTTTTTTCGAGACCGATTTGTGCTACAGCGAAGCCTGCCCGGATTGGACCCCGCTGCCCGAGTTCCTCAAAAAGATCGAACCGCCGAAATACCTGCGAGCCAGCGAAGGCGAGGGAAAAACATCCGGCGGCCGCCACCCGGGGCGCGGCCGTCGGGCGAAGCGGAACACCGCTGTGCTCCTCTCGGGGTGGATCGCGTTTTTGCTGGCGTTGTCGGTCTTGACTGGAGCCGGGTTCTGGATCGCCGGACTCCACGCCGAACTGAGGAAGAGTTCGGTCCGGTTCGAGGAACTGGAAAAAAAGATCGCCGAGAAGGAAAAAGAGAACCAGCGGCTCCTCTTCGTCTCGCGCGAGGTGGCGGAACCGGGTCTCGTCCGGGGCAGCATTGTTCTCCGCAGCGAGTCCGGGAAGCGGGTTGCCATGCCGGGGGTCCAGGTCTTTCTCTTTCCGCGGAAGGCCATCGCCAATTACCTGGAAGGACGGGCCTCGGAAGTCTCGCGGATTCCCGCAGGCACGACCGTGGATGGAAACGAATTTTTTACTGCGGGTCTTCCGATGGCGAGCGCGGGCACGACCACCGATGCCAGCGGGCGTTTCGAATTTTCCGTGCCTGATCCGGGCGAGTATGTCCTCTTCACACGCATGAACAGCTTCGCCCAGGGCGCGCAGGTGCCGAGGATCTGGTTTGTGGCATTTAATTCGCAGGACCCCCTGAACACGCTCGTGCAGATCAACGAGGCGAACTGCGTCCAGCAGTTTGTGCCCAGCCTCATGATCGTCGACGGACGCTGAATGCCCGGGGAATCTGCGGAGGCTTTTCCGTGGCAAGCGCAGAACGGAAGCCCGGTCGAATGCCCTGTCTGGGGGCCCCGGCTCGTCCAAACCCGAGAATATTTCTCGCGTGCCGGAGGATTTTGATTTCCCGAATCCCGCCGCGCACGCATAGTCTCGGGCGTTAATCCGAAACGACCCACGACATGGCAAAATCCGACGACTCCTCCACAGCAGACAAAACCGCCGCCGCCCGCTCGAAAAGCCTCGAGCTGGCGCTCCAGCAGATCGAAAAAGACTACGGGAGCGAGGCCATCCGCCGCTTGGGCGACCACAGCACCTCGCCGGTCGATGTCATCCCGACGGGAAACATCCTCATCGACCGCGCGCTGGGGGTCGGCGGGTTTCCGCGCGGGCGGATCGTCGAGGTTTTCGGACCGGAATCCTCCGGAAAAACCACCCTGACGCTCACGGCGATCGCGCAGGCACAGAAGCGCGGCGGCCTGGCCGGGTTCATCGACGTCGAGCACGCCCTGGACCCCCAGTATGCGCAGAAGCTCGGCGTCAATCTCGACGAGCTTCTCGTTTCCCAGCCGAGTTCCGGCGAGGAAGCCCTCCGGATCTTGGAAACGCTCGTCCGCTCGAATGCCCTCGACATCATCGTGCTCGACTCGGTGGCGGCCCTCGTCACGAAATCCGAGCTCGAAGGCGAGATCGGGGATGCGGTCGTGGGCGCCCAGGCCCGCCTCATGAGCAACGCCCTGCGCAAGCTCACCGCATTCATCTCGAAGTCCCGGACGGTCTGCATCTTCACGAACCAGATCCGCGAAAAAATCGGCGTCATGTTCGGCAACCCGGAGACAACCCCGGGTGGAAAAGCGCTGAAATTCTATTCGAGCGTCCGGGTGGACATCCGGCGGATTGGTGCCATCAAGAGCAGCGACGGCTCGATGACCGGGAACCGGACGAAGGTCAAGATGGTGAAGAACAAGGTCGCGGCCCCGTTCATGGAGGCCGAGTTCGACATCATGTATAACGAGGGGATTTCCAGCACCGGCTCGCTTCTCGACCTCGCCATCGAGAAGGGGATTCTGGAGAAACGTGGTTCCTGGCTCAGCTACAAGGGCAACCAGCTCGCCCAGGGCCGGGACGCCGCGAAGGAAACCCTCAAAGCCGACGCCGCCCTCTACTCCGAAATCGAGGCCGAAATCCGCGCCGCGCTCGATGCGGAAAAAAAATAGGGGACCCCGATGGTTGAGGATCTCGACCCGTCATCGCTGACCGTCCGCTGTCTCGGAGACCGCAAGATTTCCTCGCCATTGGAGCGGCTCATGGCGGAGGGCACTCCCGGTCATGCCTTTTACACCGACGACCACCGGGTGCTCGTCCAGCACGAGCTCCCGGATGTTTCCCGGATGATCGCCGAGGGGAGGGAATTCCCCTGCTTCGAGGTCGCCGGACCGCGCAAAAAAATCTTCTTCGACCCCGCGCAGACGAATTGCGCCATCGTCACCTGCGGGGGGCTCTGCCCGGGCTTCAACGATGTGATCCGCGCGATCGTCATGCAGGCGTATTACCGCTACGGCGTCCGGAGGATCTATGGCATCCCATATGGGTTCGAGGGGCTCATCCCGGAATACGGGCACGCGATCGAAAACCTGACCCCCGAGGCGGTGGCCAATATCCACGAGTTCGGCGGGACGTGGCTCGGCACTTCGCGCGGGCCCCAGGACGTCCTCCGCATGGTGGACCGGCTGCAGGAACTCGACGTCAATATTTTGTTCGTCATCGGCGGCGACGGCAGCCAGCGCGGGGCGTTGGCCATCGACAAGGAGGCCCGGCGGCGCGGGGCAAAACTCGCTGTGGTCGGAGTCCCGAAAACCATCGACAACGACATGATCTACATGGACAAGAGCTTCGGTTACGAGACCGCCGCCGCCGAAGCGGTGCAGGCCGTCCACGCCGCCCACACCGAGGCCCGCAGCGCCCGCGGCGGGATCGGCCTGGTCAAACTCATGGGCCGCCACTCCGGGTTCATCGCTTGCGCCGCGACCATAGCGAGCGGCGAGGTCAACGCGGTGTTGATCCCCGAAGTCCCGTTCGCTTTGGAGGGCCCGCACGGGTTTCTCGAAGTCATCCGCCAGCGGGTGGTCTCGCGCGGGCACGCCGTCATCATCACCGCCGAAGGAGCCGGCCAGGAGCACCTCGGCTCGACCGGCCAGACCGATGCTTCGGGCAATATCCGGCTGGGCGATATCGGGCATTTTCTCAAAGACCAGCTCATCGAACATTTCAGGCAATGCGGGACGGCGCTGACCCTGAAGTATATCGACCCGAGCTACATGATCCGGAGCGTGCCGGCCATGCCCCAGGACCGGATTTATTGCATGCGGCTCGGCCAGGCGGCCGTCCACGCCGGGATGGCGGGCAAAACCGGACTGATCGTCGCCCGATGGCACAGCGTCTACGTCCATGTCCCGATCGCCGTGGCCACATCTGCGCGGCGCACCGTGGATCCGGGCCAAGATATCTGGCTCTCCGTCCTGGAATCCACCGGGCAGCCGCCTCGCTACTACTGAAGGGGCCCGCCTCAGTGGGCGAGCTGTTCCAGGCGCATCGGGCGGCCCACGCTCCTGACGTAGGGAATCGCCCGCGAGAAACGCCCGGTGAGGAGCCCGGGCCGCTGGAGTTCGAGCACCGCGCTGTAGTAATACCATTCGCCCTGGGCGATGAGCAGGTAGGCCCGATCTCCGCTGGCCACTCCACGCACGGTGTAGTCTCCGATGGTGCCGGTGATTTTGCGACCGGTTTGGGTGAAAGACGCACGCCCCCAGTCGTTGCTGGTCCAATTCCCGGCAATATTGATCGCGGCGGGCCCGGTTTGGTCTGAAAGCCAGTTGTCCCCGGTCTTGTTGTTCCGGTTGTAGCGCGCGTCGTTGAACTCGGTCACAAAAGAGCACCCGGAAAGGATGACAAGAACCAGAAGGGCGGAGGCGATTCGTCGCATCTCAATAATCTCCCTCGAAATGGGTTTTGGCAGGGCCTTTGTCGTCGGCTTGAAGCCACGGCTATCAAGAGGGAACGAGGTTTTCATGCGGAACCCCATACCACCCGGATTCTTTGACGTAAAGCAAAGTTTCGCAGCTTCCTCCGGACGGGGCGCATGCCGGAAAGTTGCAAGGCCAGGGAGCATCGGCGCAACGCCCGAGCGCGCTCGCATAAAATTTCTTTCTTTTTTTCTTGCCATGCGAACTTCGGCCCGTAAACTCCTCTCTCCCGCGAGTCTTCGGTTGGACGCTCTACCACGTTAGCGTGGTTTTTTTGTCCCCGGATATTTCCAAGGGCCAACGGGTAACTTTTTTTGAAATGAACACGCACACCGACCACCGCGCAACCGCCGTCCCCACGGATGGCACCGCCGCAGTTTGTCCGCAGCACAATTGACCATGAGCGCGACCGTCCTGACAGCCGCCGATGCAGAGAAGGCGAAAATCCAACTGATCACCGAAGATGCCAAGGGCCGACAGGCCGTGCACGATGTCGTCGTTGCCATCCAGGCAGCCCGGCGCAGCGGCACCGCCTGCGCCAAGACCAAGGCCGAGGTCAACCTCTCCGGACGCAAGCCCTGGCGGCAAAAAGGAACCGGACGCGCCAGGGCCGGATATTTTTCCAGCCCCGTTTGGGTGGGCGGCGGCGCAGCCCACGGGCCGCACCCGCGCGACTACACGAAGAACACGCCGAAGGCCGTCAAAAAACTCGCCCTCCGCAAAGCCCTCAGCGCCCGGATCCTCGACGGGGACGTCCTCCTCGTCGACACATTCGCAGTCGCTGAACCGAAGACGAAACTTTTCGTCTCCCTCCTCTCCGAAACTTCCGCCAACGCCCGCAGGACACTCGTCGTCTCGCTCGGTTTCGATGAAACGACCTTCAAGGCGGCCAGGAATGTCCCGAATGCCCAGCTCACCCGCGCGGACGACGTGAACACGGAACAACTCCTCGCCTTCGACAAAATTATCCTCACGAAGGACGCCCTCGAAAAACTCTCCGAAAGGCTCGCGCCATGAACGAAGTCCACGACCATATTCAAACCGTCATCCTCACCGAGAAGGCCACCCTCCTCTCGGAAAAACTCAACAAATACGTCTTCCGCGTCAGCCCCGCCGCCAACAAGCTCCAGATCAAACGCGCGGTCGAAGCGATCTTCAAGAAAAAGGTCGTTTCCGTGAACACCGCCAATTTCGACGGCAAGAAAAAACGCGAGCGCAAAGCGGATTTCGGCCGCCGCCCGAACTGGAAGAAGGCGGTCGTCACGCTCAAATCCGGAGAAAAACTCGACCTCGTCTAATCGTCTAAGGAACCAACATGGCACTCAAAACTTTCAGACCTCTCACCCCCGCGAGCCGCTTCAAGGCCCTTCCGGACTTCGCCGAGATCACCAAGGACAAGCCGGAGAAAACGCTCACCGAGCCGATCAAAAGGACCGGCGGCCGCAACAATCAGGGACGCATGACCATGCGCCACCGCGGCGGCGGCCACAAGCGCCGCTACCGGATCATCGATTTCAAACGCGCGAAGCGCGACATCGTCGCCGAGGTCCTCGCCATCGAATACGACCCGAACCGCTCCGCCAGGCTCGCGCTTCTCCAATATACGGACGGAGAAAAAGCCTACATTCTCGCCCCTGCCGGCCTCGGTGTCGGAACCAAGATCACCGCCGGCGAAAAGGCCGATCCCTCGGTCGGAAATGCCCTCCCGCTCAAATCCATCCCGCTCGGCTCCCAGGTCCACAATGTGGAACTCACCCCCGGCCGCGGCGGCCAGATCATCCGCAGTGCCGGCTCGGTCGCCGTGCTCGCGAACCGCGAGGGGGGCTTCGCCCTCATCAAACTCGCCTCCGGGGAAATCCGCAAAATCAACGAAAATTGCTACGCGACCCTCGGCCAGGTCGGGAATGCCGACCACATGAACGTCTCCGCAGGCAAAGCCGGGCGCTCCCGCTGGCTCGGACGCCGCCCGCACGTCCGCGGCATGGTCATGAACCCGGTCGATCACCCGATGGGTGGTGGCCAGGGAAAAAGCAAGGGCGGCGGCGGACGCCACCACCCGATGTCCCCGTGGGGCCAGCTCGCCAAGGGGTTCAAAACCCGCCGCAAACACAAGCCTTCCGACACTTTCATCGTCCAGCGCCGCAAGGCCAAAGCTAAAAACTAAACATGGCACGCTCCCTAAAAAAAGGCCCGTTCGTCGAGTGGAAGCTCCTCGACAAAATTGACCGGATGAACGACTCCGGCATCAAAAAACCAATCAAAACCTGGTCCCGCCGCAGCACTGTGACCCCGGATTTCGTCGGGCACACCTTCAACGTGCACAATGGCAAAACATTCATCCCGGTCTTTGTGACGGAGAACATGGTCGGACACAAACTGGGGGAATTTTCCCCGACCCGCATCTTCAAAAAACACGGTTCTCACACCGCGAAAGTGACCAAATAACCCATGAAGGTTGTCGCCACGGCGGCAGCGTTCATCGTCCTGCCGGGGATCCTCGGATCATCGGCCCAGGACAACCGCTCTTTGAAAGATTTTGAATCAGCCCCCCTGGGGCAGGTGATCCCCATCCCTGCTCCGGACGAGGCCGACCATGGCAGCTTGGAGGAAAAGCTGGTTCTGGCTCGCACCTCGATCAAGGCCCTCACCGACAGCCTGGCCATGGCCAACAGCGAATCCGAGGTCTTCAAGCGCCAAGCCGCCGAACTCCAGCTCAAACTCGATGCCTACGGGCTCGCCGGACTCGACAAGGAGCCGGAAAAAGTCGAGCAGCGCCTCCTGGCCGCCGTCCGCGACCTCCGCCTGCTCAAAAAGCAGAACGAGGATGCCGTGAACCAGCTCGTGAGGCTCTCCGAAAGCATCCGCGTCCTCATCAAAACGACCGAAGGGACCAACCCGCAGGCACGAATGGCGGTGGAAACCGAACTCCGGAAAACCAGCGAAATTCTCGGGGCACCAAACGCCGCCAGCGCCCAAAGCATCGAGGCCACGCTCTCGGACGGGATGGTCGTGGATACCAAGGAGGACCTCTCGCTCGTCGTCGCCAATATCGGCGCCAAACACGGCGTCAAAGTCGGCATGCCTTTCCAGGTCTGGCGCGACGACCGCAGAATCGGAAACGCGCGCGTCGTGGATGTCAGGGACAGGATCTGCGGTGCCATCATTCAAAATCTCGAATCGGAAAAAGAAACCGTCAAAACCGGCGACCGCCTCCGGGTGGACGCCAAAAAATAAATCTTCAAACCCAACAACGACATGCAGGTAAAATCGACTTACAAATTCGCGAGGATCTCCGCCTTCAAGGCGCGCGAGGTCACCCGTGAGATCCAGGGCCTTCCGGCGACGGATGCCTTGGACATCCTCCGGTTCACCCCGAAAAAGGCCGCTTTGCTCGTCATCAAGACGCTCAAAAGCGCGATCGCCAACGCCGAAAACAACAACAACCTCCGCGCCGCGAGCCTCGTCGTCCAAGAAGCCGTCGTGGGCGAGGGGCCGACATTCAAGCGCTCCCAGCCAAAAGCCCGCGGCAGCGCCGGCCCGATCCGCAAGCGCACCAGCCACATCCGCATCACCCTCACCGACGAAATCGAAATCAAACGCCGCGAACCGGCGGCAAAAACCAAAAAAACCCGCTCCAAAAAAGCGACCGCAAAACCGGCTCCCGGAGAGCCAGCCACAGAAACGTCCGCCCCCACCGCGGATTCCAAGGAGTAAATCATGGGACAAAAAGTCAACCCAATCGGATTCCGCCTCCCGGTCACCCGTGACTGGGGATCGCGCTGGTATGCCTCGCGCAAAGATTTTGCCGACTACCTTCTCGCCGACGCAAAAATCCGAGAATCCCTCAAAAAGAAACTCAAGCAGGCGGCCGTCGCACGCATTGTGATCGAGCGCGCCTGGAACAGCCTGCGCGTCACGATCCACACCGCGCGCCCAGGCGTGGTCATCGGACGCCGCGGTTCGGAAATCGAAAACCTCACCAAGGAAGTCAGCGATCTCGCAGGTGGGAAATCCGTCAAAATCGACATCGTCGAAATCAAGAGCCCCGATCTCGATGCCCAGTTGGTCGCAGAAAACGTCGCCTCCCAGCTCGAGCGGCGCATCTCTTTCCGCCGCGCCATGAAGCGCGCGGTCCAGATCTCCATGGAACAGGGGGCCCTCGGCATCAAAATCCGCTGCTCCGGACGTCTCGGCGGCGCGGAAATCGCCCGCACCGAATGGTATCGCGAGGGCAAAGTCCCCCTCCACACTCTCCGCACCCCGATCGACTACGGCTTCACCGAAGCCATGACCGTCGCCGGGAAGATCGGCATCAAATGCTGGATCTGCAAGAAACAGGAAGTCGTCGAGGCCGAAAAGGCCGAGACCGCCCGCAAACCCGAACCCAAGGAATCGCTCGAGCCGACCGCCTGATCGAATCTCCCATCCTAGAAGGAACCTGACATGCCACTGTTGCCAAAACGCGTGAAGTATCGCAAAACCCAGCGGGGAAGCCGCAAGGGTCTTGCCTCGCGCAATATCCGTATCGATTTCGGGGAATTCGGCCTCCAGACGCTGGAGCGCGCCTGGATCACCAACACCCAGATCGAAGCCGCCCGCGTTGCCCTCACCCGCAACATGAAACGCAAGGGAAAGCTCTGGATCCGCATCTTCCCCGACAAATCCGTCACCGCCCGCCCGCCGGAAACCCGCATGGGCAAAGGCAAAGGCCAGCCGGAATACTGGGTCGCCGTCGTGCGCCCGGGAAACATCCTTTTCGAGCTCGACGGCGTCTCCGAGACCGTCGCCCGCGAATCCCTGCGCCTCGCGGCCAACAAACTCCCGGTCCGCACCCGGTTCATCGCCCGCCACCACGCCGGCTGATTCACGCCATGAAAATCGCTGAAATCAAAGAGCTCACAGCCAAGGAACTCCTCTCCCGCAAGCGCGAGCTGCGCGAGGAAATCTTCAACCTGCGTGTGCAGCAGCAGAGCGGGCAGCTCGAGAAACCCCACATGCTCCACGCCCTCCGCCGCAACATCGCCAGAATCGAAACCGTGCTCGCCAGGAAGACACGCCCAACCTCCGCAAAGTAAATGAGCGAAACCACCACCACTCCCGAACCCCCCCCCGCCCGCAACCGCCCGCTCCGGAAAACCCGCGTCGGCGAGGTCGTCTCGGACGCCATGGACAAAACGATCGTCGTCCGCACGGTCACCCGCGTCCCGCATCCCAAGTTCGGCAAAATCACCAAACAGGTCTCGAAATTTCATGCCCACGACGAGAAAAACGAAGCCAAGGTCGGCGACCGCGTGAGCATCATGGAAACCCGTCCTCTCAGCCGCCAAAAACGCTGGCGCCTGGTCGAAATCCTCAAACATTAACATGATCCAGCTCCGCACCCGCATCGATGTGGCCGACAACACCGGCGCCCGCATGGCCACCATGATCGGCGTCATCGGCAAAGCCTCGGCCAACGCCCATGTCGGCGACATCATCACCGCCAACGTCAAGGAAGCCTCCTCCGGCGGCACCGTGAAAAAAGGCGACGTCGTCCGCGCCGTGGTCGTCCGCACCCGGCAGCCCGTCCGCCGCGAAGACGGCTCCTACCTGCGCTTCGACAACAACGCGATCGTCATCATCGACAAGGACATGAACCCCCGCGGCACCCGCATCTTCGGGCCCGTCGCCCGCGAACTCCGCGAAAAAAACTTCATGAAAATCATCTCGCTGGCCCCGGAAGTCCTATGAGCAGACCAAGTTTCCACGTCCGTCGCGGCGACATCGTCCAGGTGATCTCCGGCAATCACAAGGGTGCCAGCGGCAAGGTCCTTCAAATCATCGCGGCCAAAAGCCAGGTGATCGTCGAAGGCGTCCGCATGATCAAAAAGCACCAGCGCAAAACCCAGGACCAGCCGAACGGCGCGATCATCGAGCGCGAAGGCCCCCTCCATATCTCGAACGTCAAGCTGGTCGAAAAGGCCGCCTCCGACAAACCGGCCAAAAAGAAGGCCGCCTAAGCCATGACCCAGGAACCCGAACTTCTCATCGAATACAAAACCCGCGTCCTTCCCGCCCTGCGCGAGAAACACGGGTATAAAAACGTGAACGAGATCCCGAAAATCTCGAAGGTCGTCGTCAACACCTGCATCGGCTCCTCGCCGGATACCAAGGAAGCGCTCGAAATCGCCAGGACCGAGCTCGCCACGATCACCGGCCAGAAACCGGTCACCACCACCTCGAAAAAAGCCATCTCGAACTTCAAACTCCGCGACAACCAGGCCATCGGTGCCAAGGTCACCCTCCGCGGACGCATCATGTATGAGTTCCTCGGTCGCCTGATCAAGGCCGCCCTCCCGCGCATCCGCGACTTCCGCGGGGTCTCCACCCGCGCGTTTGACGGGCACGGGAATTACACCCTCGGCATCTCCGACCAGTCGATCTTCCCGGAAATCGAACTCGACCGCATCAAGAAGAACATCGGCTTCGACGTGACGATCGTCACGACGGCCGCCACCAACGAGGAGGCGAAGTCCCTCCTGAGCGAACTCGGAATGCCGTTCGCCGACAAAGCCAAGAAAGCACCTGCCAAGGTCGCGGAAGCCGCTGCCTGAGGAACCCACGCCAATGAATGATCCCATCGCCGACCTCCTGACCCGGTTGCGCAACGCCGCCGGTGCCAAAAAAACCGAATTCAAGATGCCGTATTCGAAGCTCAAGAGCGAAGTCGCCAAGATCCTCAAAAAGGAAGGCTACATCAACGACTACGAGCTCGACACCACCGAGAAGCATCCGCAGCTCAAAATCCGCACCAAATTCATCAACAAAACCAGCGCCATCGCCGGGCTCAAGCGAGTGAGCCGCCCCGGCCTGCGCCGCTACGTGGGGGCGGGGGAAATCCCCCGCGTCCTCGGCGGCATGGGCATCGCGGTCCTCTCGACTCCGCGGGGAGTGCTCTCCGGCCAGGAAGCGCGCAAACAAAACGTCGGCGGCGAAGTGCTCGCCTACATCTGGTAACCATGTCACGTATCGGCAACAAAAAAATCACGCTGCCCGCCAAGGTGAAGGTCTCGGTCTCCGGGGCCGGCTCTGTCGCGGTGGAAGGCCCCAAGGGAAAGCTGGAGTGGACGCTGCCCGCCGCCATCTCGGCCAAGGTCGAGGGTGCCGAGGTCGCGCTCACCCGCTCGGGGGAATCCCGCCAGGAGAAAGCCCTGCACGGCCTCTCCCGCGCCCTCGTCGCCAACATGGTCACGGGCGTCAACGAAGGGTTCAAGCGCGAACTCGAAATCCAGGGCGTCGGCTTCAAGGCCGCCGTCCAGGGAAAAACCCTGAACCTCAGCCTCGGCAAATCCCACCCGATCCTCTTCCCGATCCCGGCGGAAATCAAAATCACTGTCGCCGACAATACCAAAATCACCATCGAAGGCATTGACAACCACGTCGTGGGCCAGTGCGCCGCCGACATCCGCGCGTTTTATCCGCCGGAACCCTACAAGGGCAAAGGCGTCCGTTTCGTTGGCGAGCAAATCCGCCGCAAAGAAGGCAAAACCGTCCAATAACCCATGTCCGCCACCGACAAACGCCAACACCGCCACCTCCGCCTGCGCAAAAAAGTCTCGGGAACCGCAGAGCGCCCCCGTCTGGCCGTCCATTTTTCCGGACGCCACATCACCGCCCAAGTCATCGACGACGAGGCGGGGAAAACCATCGTCTCCGTCAACACCACCGAAGCGGATCTCCGCTCGGGTGCCAAGACCCGCGCGAACGTGGAGGGTGCCCAGAAAGTCGGCAAGCTCGTCGCCGAGCGCGCCGCCTCCAAAAAAATCACCAAGGTGGTCTTCGACCGCGGCGGTTTCAAATACCACGGCAAAGTCAAAGCCCTGGCCGACGCCGCCCGTGAAGGCGGGTTCGAATTTTAACCATTATACATCATGCCTCCGAAACCCAGAGATAGAAGGAACTCCCGCTCGGACACCCCCAGCGAACCCAAGGAGACGACGGAGAAAGTCGTGTTCATCAACCGATGCGCCAAGGTCGTGAAGGGCGGGCGCCGCTTCAGCTTCAGCGCACTCATCGTCTGCGGTGACCACAAGGGAAAAGTCGGCGTCGGGTTCGGCAAGGCGAACGAAGTGAGCGAAGCGATCCGCAAGGCGACCGACGCCTCGAAAAAACACATGATCAAAATCGCCGTCCATGAAAACACGATCCCGCACGAGGTGCTCGGGGAATTCGGCGGCGGTCGCGTCCTCCTCCGCCCCGCCTCTCCCGGGACCGGCGTCATCGCGGGCGGCGGCGTCCGCGCCGTCATCGAGGCGGTCGGCATCCGCGACGTCCTCGCCAAGTCGCTGGGATCGAACAACCACGCGAACGTGGTCCACGCCACCATCGCCGCGTTGACCCAGCTCCGCCAAAAAGAAGAAATTTTCCGCCTGCGCGGCAAGGCCGTCAGGGCCAAAGTCGAAGCGGCGGTGCCAGCAGCAGCCTGATCCCATGAGACTCCACGACCTCAAACCCAACCCCGGTGCCAAACACCGCCGCAAACGCCTCGGCATCGGAGAAAGCTCCGGCAAGGGGAAAACCTCCGGCAAAGGCCACAAGGGCCAGAAGGCCCGCTCGGGCGGCTCGATCCGCCCCGGGTTCGAAGGGGGCCAGATGCCCTTGTTCCGCCGCCTGCCCAAGCGCGGGTTCAACAACGCCGCGTTCAAAACCGTCTACGGCGTCGTCAACCTCGATTCGCTCGAAAAGCATTTTTCCGCCGGGGACTCGGTGACCGAGGGCTCGCTCCGCAAGGTGGGCCTCGTCAACGGACGCTTCGACGGAGTCAAGATCCTCGGGCGCGGGGAAATCACCAAAGCACTCAACGTCCTCGTCGACGAGGTGAGCGCCACCGCCCGGGAAAAAATCGAAAAAGCCGGCGGGTCGGTCGAAATCCCCAAACCGGAAGCCAACAAGTAAGGCCGCATGATCGCCGCCTTCGCCAACATCTTCAAGATCCCGGAACTGCGCACCCGTGTGCTGTTCACCATGGCGATGATCGTTGTCGTCCGCGCCGGTTCGGCGATCACGGCACCCGGCGTCAATGCCGACGTGCTCCGGCACTGGTTCATGGACAAAGCCAATGCGGCCTCGGCCGGTGGGGTGGCGGACCTCTTCAACCTCTTCAGCGGCGGGGCCCTCGCCAACTGCGCGATCTTCTCGCTCGGCGTGATGCCGTTCATCAGCGCCTCGATCATGCTCCAGCTTCTCACCGCAGTGATCCCGCAGCTCGGGAAGCTCTCGCGCGAGGACGGCGGACGCCAGAAGATCATGCAGTATACCCGCTACGCCACGATCGCGCTCTGCATCTTCCAAGGCTATCTCCTGGCCAAATCCTTCGAGAACCCCCAGCACAACCCCTTCCTGCCGGGCATCATGGAAACCATCAACCGGATGGGCGTCAGCCTCGTGCCTTCCCCGGGATTCGGCTTCCAGTTGACCATCGTCCTCACGATGACCGCGGGGACGATGTTCCTGATGTGGATCGGCGACCAGATCACCGAACGGGGCATCGGCAACGGGGTCTCCCTGATCATCACCATCGGCATCCTCGCCCAGCTTCCCGCCGGCCTCATCCAGGCATGGAGGACGTTCGTGCCCTCCGCCGCCGATGCCCAGGCCGCAGTCAGCCCGGTCGTCCTCGTCCTCATGGTGGCCTTCCTCGTCTTCGTCGTCGCCGCCGTCATCGCCGTCACCCAGGCGCAGCGGAAAGTCAGCATCCAATACGCCAAGCGGGTCGTCGGCCGAAAGGTCTACGGCGGGCAAACCCAATACATGCCGCTCAAGATCAACTACGCGGGCGTCATGCCGATCATCTTCGCCCAGGCAATCCTGCTTTTTCCCTCGACCATTTTCAACATGGCCTTTCCCGGTCAGCACTGGGCCCAGGCGCTCTCCAACGAGCTGACGTCCGGCTGGATCCATTACGCGCTCTACGGCGTGATGATTTTCTTCTTCAGCTATTTCTGGGTCGCCACCCAGTTCCAGCCGGTCCAGATCGCCGACGACCTCAAAAAATACGGCGGCTTCATCCCCGGCGTCCGTCCCGGCAAGCCGACGGCGGACTTTCTCGATTACACGATGACGCGCCTGACATTTGCGGGGGCGGCCTTCCTCACGATCATCGCGGTCCTCCCGCAGATGCTGACCCAGGGGCTCAACGTGCCTTACATGACCTCGCAATTTTTCGGCGGCACCGGCCTCCTGATCATTGTCGGCGTCGTGCTCGACACCATGCGCCAGGTGGAGACCCACCTCCTCCAGCGCCACTACGACGGGTTCCTCCGCAAAGGGCGGATCCGCGGTGCCCGCGACCAGCGTCCGCGGATGGGATCGGGCAACCTGCTCGACGACCAGACCCTCGTCTGGATGTATGCCGCGCTGGGTCTCCTCATCATCGCCGGAGTGACCATCTATCTCGCGGCGCACCAGTAGTGCGCGCACCGAACCATTGAAGAACCGCATCGTTCTGCTTGGTCCGCCGGCTTCCGGCAAGGGCACGCAAGCCTCCCTCCTCGGGGCGGTCTTCGGCATCCCCCACGTCTCCACGGGTGCCATCGTCCGCGAAGAGCGCGCGAAGGGGACACCCATCGGACTCGAAGCGGATTCCTACGCGAGCCGCGGGCTTCTGTTTCCGGATGAACTGGCCCTCCGGTTCGTGGGCCGATGGCTCGGCTCCCACTCCCGGTTTATCTTCGACGGGTTCCCCCGCACGATCGGCCAAGCCATCTCGCTCGATTCGCTTCTGGAATCAAAATCCTCCGGCCTCCAGACCGTCTACCTCCTCGAGCTCCCGGACGACGAGGTCCGCGCCCGCATGCTCGGACGCCTTACCTGCCGTGGCTGCGGCGCGGTTTTCAACGAGAAATTCCACAAGCTTTCGGTGGATGCGCCGTGCCCGAAATGCGATGGGGTCCTCGCTCGCCGCCAGGATGACACGCTCGAAGCCCTCGACCACCGCCTTTCCCAATATCACGAGTTCACCAAACCGATCTCCAGCCACTACGAGGCGGCCGGGCTTCTGAAAAAAGTGGATGTCCGGTTCGGCCGGGACGCCGTTTTCCAGCTTCTCTACAACGACTTGAGGGCCGACTCATGATCCCCATCAAGCGCCCCCACGAAATCGAGAAGATGCGCCGGGCCGGAGAGGCCGCCGCGCAGATCCTCAACGAGCTCGCCACCCGGGTCGCCCCCGGCGTGACCACCGGCGAGATCGACCACGTCGCTTCCCAGCTCATGTCCGAAGCCGGGGTGCGCAGCGCTTTTCTCGGCTACCGGAAATACCCCGGCCATATCTGCATCAGCCTCAATGAGGAGGTCGTCCACGGGATCGCCGGCCCTCGGAGAATCGCCTACGGCGACGTGGTGAAAATGGACGTGGGCATTGTCCGCGACGGCTGGATCGGGGACACCGCGATGTCGGTCCCCGTCGGGATCATCGATCCGGCTGTCGAACGCCTCCTCACGGTGACCGAGGAGATCCTCCAGGGCGCCGTCCGGCTCGCCCGCCCGGGCAACCGGGTCGGCGACATTTCCAACTACGTCGAGTCCGAAGCCCACAAAAACGGCTTCAGCGTCGTCCGCGAATTCGTCGGGCACGGAGTCGGGCGCAACCTGCACGAAGACCCCCAGGTCCCCAACTTCGGAAAACGGGGAGCCGGCCCGAAACTCAAGCCCGGAATGACCCTAGCCATCGAACCCATGATCAACATGGGCAAGGCGAAAGTCAGGATCCTCGCCGACAAATGGACCGCCGTCACCGACGACGGTCTCCCCTCCGCCCATTTCGAGCACACGGTGCTGGTCACCGACAACCTGCCGGAAGTATTGACATGGCCAAGAAAGACGCTATTGAAGTAGAAGGCAAAGTTGTCGAGCTGCTCCCGAATACCATGTTCCGGATCGAACTGGAAAACGGGCACCGCATCCTCGCTCACATTTCCGGAAAGATGCGGCTGCACTTCATCCGCATCCTCCCCGGAGACCGGGTCATGGTGGAGATGTCCCCCTACGACCTCAGCAAGGGCCGAATCACCTACCGCCACAAAAACGAATCGTCGTCACCAACCAACTACAGAAGAAAATGAAAGTCCGAGCCTCCGTCAAAAGAATGTGCGAAGCCTGCAAAATCGTGCGCCGCAAAAACGTCGTCCGCGTGGTTTGCAAAAACCCCCGCCACAAACAGAAGCAGGGCTGAGACCCCGCCATTGGAAATCTCAAATCTCAAATCAATCATATGCCACGCTTACTTGGAGTTGACATCCCCGGCGACAAACGCATCGAAGCCTCCCTGCCCTACATTTATGGCATGGGCCCGAGCAACACGAAAAAGGTGCTCGAACAGGCGAACATCGACCCGAACGCCCGCGCCAAAGACCTTTCGCCCGAGCAGTTGAACGCGATCATCCACGCGATCAACGCCAACAAAATCCCGATCGAGGGCGACCTGCGCCGCGAGGTTCAGGGCAACCTGAAACGCCTGCAGGCGATCAACTGCTACCGTGGCATCCGCCACCGCCGCAGCCTCCCGGTGCGCGGGCAGCGCACCTCCACCAACGCCCGCACCCGCAAGGGCCCGCGCAAAACCGTCGGCGTCCAGCGCAACAAGGACGCCAAGGCGGGTAAAGTCTAATTAGAAACCGATCATGGCCGAAGAGAACCCACCCAACGAAACGCCCGCCGCAGAAAAGAAGCCCAAGGCGGCCCCGAAGAAGAAAACCGCCGCCGCCGAGGAGCCCGCCGCCCCCGTCGTTGAGGCGCCCGCCGCTCTTGCAGCCGGGACTGCGGCAGCCCACGAGGCACCCGCCGCCGCAGCTCCCGCCGCCGCAGTCGAGGAAAAACCCAAAGCCGCCAAGGGCAAGGCCCCCAAGAAAACCAAGGAGACCGCCCCTGCCGCCGCTCCGGCACCGATCAGCATTTCTCTCGACGACGCCATCGAGCCGGTCAAGATCGTCAAGGCGAAAGGCAGCAAAAACATCTCGCAGGGGATCGCCCACGTGCAGGCCAGCTTCAACAATACGATCATCAGCATCACCGACCTCCGCGGCCAGGTCATCGGATGGTCGAGCGCCGGAAAATGCGGCTTCAAAGGCTCGCGCAAAAGCACCGCCTACGCCGCCCAGATGGTCGCGCAGGATGCCTGCCGCCAGGCGATGGGCCACGGGCTCAAGGAAGTCGAGGTCCGCGTCAAGGGCCCCGGGGCCGGACGAGAATCCGCCGTCCGCGCCATGCAGGCGATCGGCCTCGACGTCACGGTCATCCGCGACGTCACGCCGGTCCCGCACAACGGGTGCCGCCCGCCGAAACAGCGCCGCGTCTGACGCCCCTTCAGGGATCTCAAATCTCAAATCTCAAATCTCAAATCTCAAATCTCAAATCTCAAATTTAATCCATGGCACGTTACACAGGACCAAAAACAAAAGTCAGCCGCCGCTATGGCGTTCTCATCAGCGGCTCGCCAAAAGCTTTCGAAAACAAAAACTACCCTCCCGGCCAGCACGGGCCGAAAGGGTCCCGCCGCAAGCAGAGCGACTACGCCCTCGCCCTCGCCGAGAAGCAAAAACTCCGGCACCAGTATGGCGTGCTGGAAAAGCAGTTCCGCCGCTACTTCCAGATCGCGAGCACCCGCCGCGGTGTCACGGGGGAAATCCTGCTCCAGCTCCTCGAAACCCGCCTCGACAACGTCGTTCAGAAGCTCGGCTTCTCGAAGACCCTTCGCGGCGCCCGCCAGATGGTCGCCCACGGGCACATCACGGTCAACGGACGCAAGACCGACACCGCCTCGATGAACCTCAAACCCGGCGACGTCGTCGCCGTCAAGACCGGGGAAAAATCCAAGCGCCTCGGCTCCCGCGGCGTGGAGCTCACCCAGATCGCCACGACCCCCGACTGGCTGCTCGCCGACAAGGAAAACCTCACTGGCAGTGTCGTCCGCATCCCGAGCCGCCAGGAAATCAACCCGATCGTCAACGAGCAGCTCGTCGTCGAACTTTACTCGCGGTAAATCACCACTCCAACGATTTCAGGCGGGCGGCGACTTCTTCGACGTTGCCGCGGCTGTTGAACGACGAGATCCGGAAATAGCCTTCGCCTGCGGGACCGAACCCGCTGCCCGGCGTGACCACGACGTTCGTCTTGCCGAGCACCGTATCGAAGATCTCCCAGCTGGTCCGGCCTTCCGGGCCGCGAACCCAGATATACGGCGCATTGGCCCCCCCGAAAGTGGGCAGTCCGCAACCCTTGGCAGCCGCCACAAGGATCTCCGCGTTGCCCATGTAATGGCGGATCAGGGCGGCAACCTCCAGGCGGCCCTCTTCGGAATACAGGGCCTCGGCTGCGCGCTGCGTGACGTAGCTGACGCCGTTGAACTTCGTGCTGAAACGGCGGTTCCAAAGCGGGTGGAGCGGACGGCGGTCGCCACCGTCGGTGACGCATTCGAGTTCCTTCGGCACGACGGTGAACGCGCACCGGACGCCGGTGAACCCGCCATTTTTTGAAAAGCTGCGGAATTCGATCGCGCACTTCCTGGCCCCGGGGATTTCGTAGATCGAGCGCGGGATTCCCGGATCACGGATGTAGGCCTCGTAGGCGGCGTCGAAGAGGATCACCGCATCGTTCTCCAGCGCGTAGCCCACCCACGCGGAGAGCTGGTCGCGGGTCGCAGTGGCTCCGGTTGGGTTGTTCGGGTAGCACAAATAGACCAGGTCGACTTTTTCCTGCGGGACCGGGGGAACGAACCCGTTCTCCGCCGTGCAGGCCAGGTAAACCAGCCCGCCGTAAAGCCCGGAGGCCTCGCCTTCGCCGGTGTGCCCGGCCATGACATTCGTGTCCACGTAGACCGGATACACGGGGTCCATGACCGCGATCCGGTTGTCGTGGCCGAAAATATCCAGGATGTTCCCGCAATCGCACTTCGAGCCGTCGGAGACAAAAATCTCGTCGTTCGAGACGTCGATCCCGCGGGCCCGGTAGTCGTTTCCAGCGATGGCCTCCCGGAGGAATTCATACCCCTGCTCGGGGCCGTAGCCCCGGAACGACTCGCGGTCTCCCATCTCGTCGACCGCAGCGTGCATCGCCTTGCGGACCGAGGCCGGGAGCGGCTCGGTGACATCGCCGATCCCGCACCGGATCAGCCGCGCGGCCCCGGCGGGATCCGAGTCGGCAAAGGCCCTGACCCGGCGGTTGATCTCCGGAAACAGGTAGCCGGCCTTGAGCTTGAGGTAGTTGGAATTCAGGCGCGCCATGAAAAAAACCATCGGCCGCAGAGGCGTGCCCCGCAGCGAAAACCCGCTCCCGCCTTCACGCGATGGCCGCGTCGTAATTTTTCTGGGCGGTCGTCCACGAGATCGCGTTCCAGACGGCCTTGAGGTAATCGGCCCGGCGGTTCTGGTAGTGGAGGTAGTAGGCGTGTTCCCAGACATCGACCCCGATGACCGGCGTGCCGGTGCATTCGGCGACGCCCTTCATGAGCGGGTTGTCCTGGTTCGGCGTCGAGCAGATGCAGAGCGACTTGTCGGGTTTCACCGAAAGCCAGACCCACCCGCTGCCGAAGCGCGCGAGGCCCGCCGCCTCGAATTTCGCCTGGAACTCGGAGAAGCTGCCGAACGCGCTGCCGATGGCCGATGCGAGCGACCCGGACGGGGTGCCGCCGGCTTTCGGGGAGAGGATATTCCAGAAAAAACTGTGGTTCCAATGCCCGCCGCCGTTGTTGCGGACCGCGCCGCGGATCGCTTCCGGCACGGAGGCGAGGTCGGTGATGAGATCCTCGAGGGATTTCTGCGCGAGGGCCGGTGTGCCTTCGACGGCCTTGTTGAGGTTGGCGACGTAGGCGGCATGATGCTTGTCGTGATGGATCTCCATCGTGCGGGCGTCGATGCTGGGTTCGAGCGCCGCCGCGGCGTAGGGCAATGAGGGAAGTTCGAATGGCATGGTGTGTTTTTGTTGAGACCTGTAAAGTAGTTCGCCCCGGAGCGGTTTCAAGCGACTTGTTCGATTTTTGCAACCCCCGCCCCAAGCGACACCGCGCCGATATTTCGAATTGCCCCCGGGCCCCGATGGCTCAAACTGTCGCCATGCCGCAGGATTCGCTCCCATGGAAAAACCGTTCTCCCGGGGATAATTCCCGGAGGCACGGACGGCGGATGTGGGGCGACGGGCAATCAGCCCGGCGGAAAGCCTGAAAAAATGACAAGCGGATTTCTGGACAAACTCATCGAGCGGATCGGCCTCGTCCAACCGGGCGAGGTCCAGAACTACCTCGTCGAGATCGCGCGCGAAAAGGGGTTCCTCGAGACCATTTTCAACGCGATCCTCGAAGGGGTGATCGTGACCGACCCGAAAGGGCGGATCATCTACCTCAACCGCGCGGCCTGCGGGTTCTTCGGCATCGAGGCCTCGAGCAACCTCGGAAAACCATTGGGGGACGTGATCCGCGGGCTGGATTGGAGCGCCTTGGGCGGGACCCCCGGAGAAGTCGTCAACCGTGACCTCGAGGTCTTCTACCCGGAAAACCGGTTCCTCAATTTCTACGTGGTCCCGCTGATGAGCGACGAGGCCGAGGGGAAACCCCGCGAGATGGTCGGCGGGGCGGTCATCCTCCGCGACATCACCCGGAGCCGCCGCGCGACCCAGGAAACCATCGAGACCGAACGGTTCTCCGCCCTCACCCTCCTCGCGGCGGGAGTCGCCCACGAAATCGGGAATCCGCTCAACTCCCTCGACATCCACCTCCAGCTCATGCAGCGGGATTTGCGCAAGCTCCCCGCCAAAACCCGCGCGGGCCTCGAGGAATCGGTGCTCGTGGCGCGCGGCGAAGTCTCCCGCCTGGATCACATCATCACGCAATTCCTCCGCGCCATCCGCCCTCAGCCGCTGGAGCTTCGCCCGGTCAACATCAACGCGATCGTCGAGGAGTCGCTCCATTTCCTCGCAGCGGAAATCCAGGACCGTGACATCCTCGTCGAGACGGATCTGGATAAAAATCTTCCGCCGCTCAACCTCGACAGCGACCAGATCAAGCAGGCCTTCTACAACGTGAGCCGGAATGCCTTCCAGGCCATGAAATCCGGCGGGATCTTGCGCATCCGGACGTCGGCGGACGAAACCCACGTGAGCGTCTCCTTTGCGGACACCGGTGGCGGGATCGCGCCCGAGCATATCGGGCGGATGTTCGAGCCGTATTTCACCACGAAGACCGGAGGAAACGGGCTCGGGCTCCTGATCGTGCGCAGGATCGTCCGGGCGCACGGGGGGGAGGTCGTCCTCGAAAGCGCTCCCGGCCGCGGGCTCACCTTGACGATCCGCCTGCCGCGGGCCGACAGGCGCGTGCGGTTCCTCAATCAGGGCTCCCCGGACGACCGATCCGGTTAGGGTGCTGAAGTCGGTGGAAGCGACGGACGGCTCGGCGAGCCACCCCTGCCGGTGGTGGGGCGGTTTCGCCGAAACCGATCAACCGGTTTTACAAGTTCCGGGTCATTGAAACAAAGCGGGTCACACGGTGAAGGCTTCTGGAAAACGGGCGGACGCCTTTTCCCCCTGTGACCGATGGAAACGCGGCGCTTTTTCATGGACAGGAATGGCTCCCTCATCAAGAACAGCTCCCTGCATGTGGTGCTTCTTCCTGATCTTTCGCCGGTTCCCCGCCGCCATTCTCTGCGTGGCGCTTCTGTCTTCCTGTGCGTCTGTCAGCGTGAAGGGGGTCTCCCGTCTGGACCCGGACCCTCCGTCCCGGTTGCCGGCCAAAGTCTTCGTCGCCCCGTTCGGTTTCAGCGACGGCGAAATCCGCGTGGACAGGTCGGGAGCGGACCTCGAAAACCTCAAATTCAATCTCCGGGAACTCATGACCCGGAACCTCGTGCGTCGGCTCCCGAAGTATGTCGCCCCCGCCGAGGCTGTCGCGGTCAACGCCCCTCTGCCCCGCGGAAACTACTGGCTCATCCGGGGCAATTTCGACCGCGTCTACCAGGGCAGCCGCCTTCTGAGGTCGGTGGTCGGGCTCGGGGCGGGTGCCACGCTCATGGACACCACGGTCGTCGTCTACGATCTCTCTGGCCCGCATCCCGCGCCGTTCCTGCGGATCGCCACCACGGGCGGCTCAAATATTTCTCCGGGCATCGGCGGGGTCGCCACCATTTTCGTCTCGGGCCCGATGGCTTTGACCTCCCTCTTCAATGTCGTGGACGGCGTCCGCAGCGGGATCACCTTCGACGCGATCCGCACCACTCGCGAGGTCAACGCCGCGCTTTCCGAATACCTCTACCAGCGGGGGGCAATCCCCTACGCGAAGGCCGCAGGCCCCAAACGCCTCGGGGAATTTCCGAACAGGATCGGCCCGCCAGACCGTGCGAAAATGAAGGGGTCTCTGAGCGTCGTGCCCGCCGCGCAGGACCGGCAATAGGCGACCGGCCCGTTTCTTCGCCCGGGCTGCGGATCCGGGAACCGTCGGCGGCCGCGAATGGTTTTTGGCTGGATAGGTTTCGAACAATCATCGAGATTGGCGGGATATGAAATACTTCGAGGGCTGCACAGCACTGATCACGGGGGCCTCGTCGGGGCTCGGGGCGGAGTTCGCCCGCCAGCTCGCGCCCTACGCGCGGGGCCTGGTTTTGGTCGCGAGGAGGAACGACCGGCTGGAGGAGCTGGCGCAGGAACTGCGCGGGATCCACGGGGAGCTGGATGTCCGGATTTACTGCGCGGACCTGGCGATCGAACAAAAAAGGACGGCGCTCGCAGACTGGCTGCACAAGGAAAAGATCGCCGTGGATTTTCTCGTCAACAACGCGGGGCTGGGCGATCACGGGAGATTCGACGCCGGCGACTGGAAGCGGGTCAAGGCGATGTTGGACGTGAATATCGCGGCGCTGACCCACCTGGCCCACCTCCTGGTGCCGCCGATGCTGCGCGGGGGCCGGGCGGCGGTGCTGAACGTCAGCAGCGTGGCCGGTTTTTTCCCCCTGCCCCACATGGCGGTGTATTCGGCCACGAAAGCCTACGTCACAAGCTTTTCCGAGGCGCTCGCCATCGAGCTCCGCCCGAAGGGCATCACCGTCACGGCCCTCTGTCCCGGCCCGGTGCCCACCGAGTTTTTCGATGTGGCGACCCGGGCCGGGGAAGAGCATGCGGCGTCCCATTTCGAGACATTCCCGGCGCTGGTGGTCACCCCGCAGGAGGCCGTCTCGGCGGGGCTGCGCGCTGTCGCCAAAGAGCGGGCGCGCGCGGTTCCCGGCCCGCTTCTTGCCGCGGCCGTGGGCGTGGCTTTGCTCGTCCCGTTCTTCGTCATCCGGCGCATCCTTGCCTGGAAGGCGGATTCCATCTGATTTTTCAACCTTCCCGTCATGACATCTGTTGAACCGCTCTCCTTTGTCCAGGCTTTCGAGCTGATCAACCCGCACCTCTACACGGTCGAGGAACGCATCAGGGGCCAGGCCAAGGCCTTTGATCCGGCGGTCGAGGGATACGTGTCGTATGTCTGCGGGGCCGGGGGGAAGCGGCTTCGTCCGGCCCTGGCGCTGCTCTCCGCCGGCGCGACCGGGAAGATCACCGCGAGCCATGTCGACCTCGCCGTCATCCTCGAGCTGATCCACATCGCGTCGCTGGTCCACGATGACATCATGGACGGGGCGGAGCTGCGGCGCGACCAGCCGTCCGCGAATGCCAGGTGGGGGAATTCCATCACGGTGCTCCTGGGAGACTGCCTGTTCGCGCATGCCCTGAGGCTCTCCACCAATTTCAGCAACAGCGACATTTGCCGGCGGATCGCCGACGCGGCCGCGGAGGTCTGCTCGGGGGAGATCATCCAGACCCAGAGACGGTTTGACCTGAAGCTGTCGACAGCCGACTACTACCGCATCATCGAGATGAAGACTGCGGCGCTCTTTTCCGCCGCGTGCGAGCTGGGCGCGTTCATCAGCGAGGCGAGCCCGCCGGTCATCGGCGCCCTCAAATCCTTCGGTGCAAAACTCGGCGTGGCCTACCAGATTTACGACGACATCCTCGATCTGGCCGGCACCGAGGAGGAGACGGGAAAAACCCTCGGCACGGACTTGCGCAAAGGCAAATTCACCCTGCCGGTCCTGATGATGCTCCAGTCCGGCAAAGATGTGGCCACGATCCGCAATTTGCTCTTGAAGGAAGACAAAGTGGACGGAGAGCTCCTGGTGGCCATGCTCGGCAGCGCGGGGGCTTTGCAGGCCGCCAAGGGGGTTGCCTTCCGCCTCATCGACGAGGCGCTCTCGCAACTGGACGAGATCCAGGACAACAAATACGCGCGGGGATTGAAGGCGATCCCGGCCCACCTGCGCTCGTTGCTCGGGCGATTTTGAGCGTGCCGACGACCCGCATTCTCGAAATGCCCGCCTCGGAGCGCCCGAGGGAAAAGGCGGACCGGCACGGGATCGAGGCGCTGACCGACGCGGAGCTCCTCGCGGTCTTCATCCGCACCGGGAGGCCAGGGAGGAATGCGCTGTCGATCGCGGCGGAACTTCTCGGGTGCAGCGCCGGCCTCGTCCCGCTCTCCCGCGCCACCGCCCTCGAGATCCGGAAAATGGTTTCCGGGATCGGAAAAGCGAAATCGGTCGAGCTCGCCGCGGCGTTCGAGATCGGAAAGCGCCTTGCCCGCAACCGCGACGAACGCCCGTTGCTCGACTCGCCGACCAGGATCTTCGAGGTCTTCGGACAAGAGTTTCTTTCCCTCCGCCGGGAATCCCTGCGGGTGATCTTGTTGGATACCAAACTGCGGCTGCTGCTGGTGGAGGAGGTGGCGCTGGGCTCGATCAACGAGTGCGTGGCGCACCCGAGGGAGATTTTCCGTCCGGCCATCATCCACAGCGCCTACTCGCTCGTCCTCGTCCACAACCACCCGAGCGGCGATCCGCAGCCGAGCGCGGCGGACCGCCGACTCACAGCCGCCCTCCGGGAAGCGGCCTCGCTGCTCCAGATCAATTTGATGGATCACATGATCCTGGGGTCGTCCGACGGCGGGCGGCAGCCCTATTTCAGCTTCCGCGACGCGGGCCTCCTATGAAAATTCACCCCACTGCCATCGTTGCATCCTCCGCCCAACTTGCGGAGGACGTGGAAATCGGACCAGGCGCAATCATCGGCGGGGAAGTGACTTTGGGGGCCGGCTGCGTGATCCAGGCCCACGCGGTCCTCGAGGGCAAAGTGACCATGGGCCCGGGGAATTTCGTCGGCTACGGGACGGTCATCGGAGCCGCCCCGCAGGATTTCGCGCACAGGCCGGAGATCTCCAGCGAGGTCCGGATCGGCGACAACAACCGCATCCGGGAATACGTGACCATCCACCGGGGGACAAAGGAGGGAACTGCCACCACCGTGGGCAGCGGGTGCTTCCTGATGGTCGGAACCCACCTCGGACACAACGCCTCGCTTGCGGACAATGTCATCGTCACCAACAACTGCCTGCTCGCCGGCTACGTGGAGGTCGGGGAGGCGGCGGTCCTCGGCGGGGGAAGTGTTTTTCACCAGTTCATGCGGGTCGGACGCCGGGCAATGATCGCGGGGAGCTCGAGTTTCAACAAGGACGTCCCCCCGTTCGTGACCGCCAATTTCCGCAACCTGCTCGTGGGGATCAACGTGATCGGTTTGAAGCGGGGAGGATTCGCGGCGCAATCCCGCACGGAAATCAAACGCGCCTTCAAACTCGTTTACCGCAGCGGGCTCCGGGTTCGCGAGGCGCTCGCCGAAGCGGAAAAAGGCGAATGGGGAGCCGAAGCCCGCGAGTTTTTCGGGTTCATCAGAAACTCCAAGCGTGGCACCTGCACGTCCAACCGGCTGGCGGATGCGGACATCACCGGCGGGGAAGATTGAACCCGGGGCCGTCGATCGGTTGGCACCACCATTGGCTGGCCTGCGGGTTTGTTGTGTGTTTCGCGAAGTTGCACGGCTGAGCCGGGCCATGAAAATCCGGGCTCGCCCTTGGCGCGAAGGGATGGTAAGAGGCTTCGACCATGTTGGAACTTGTGCAAAAAGGCGGGCCCCTCGTGTGGTTGATCCTCCTCTGCAGCATCACCGCGCTGGGGGTCTTCTCCGAGCGTCTCCTCTCGCTGCATCGCTCCTCGATCCACACCGGGGATTTCCTCCGGGGACTCGCGAACCTGCTTCGCCGGAAAAATTTTGCGGAGGCCCTGCAGGAATGTGCGGGTTCGCCCGGGCCGGTGCCGCGCGTCCTCCACGCGGTGATCCTGAAGCACGGTGCCCCCCGCGCGGAGCTTCGCGAGATCGCCCAGGAGGCCGGGCAGCTTGAGGTTCCCCGGCTCGAGCGCAACCTGGCCCTGCTGGGAACCATCGCCTATGCCACCCCGTTGATCGGCCTGCTCGGCACCATCCTCGGCCTCCTCAACGCCTTCCAGCAGATTTCCGCGCACGGGGGATATGCCACGGCGGCGGAGATCGCGGGGGGTGTCTACGAGAGCCTCCTTACCTCTGCGGCCGCGCTCGGCGTGGCCATTCCCGCCTTTGTCGCGCACAGCTACCTCTCCGCGCGTGTCAGCGCCGTCCTTCACGACATCGAGCGGGCCGCGATCGAAACCATGGAAATCCTCTGCGGGTCCGGCGATCCGCCATCCGTGCCGTGAAGCTGCTCCGCACGGCAGGGCCCCATCCGGCCCTCATTTTCGTGGCACCCGCCCTCGATGTGGTCTTAACCCTCGTTTTTTTCCTGCTCCTGAGCACTTCGTTCCTGTTGCAGCCGGGCGTGGCGGTGTCCGTCCCCGACTCCCCGTTCCTGCTCGCGCCGCAGCGTGATCCCCAGGTGGTCAGCGTGACTGCGGCCCCCACCTCAGCGGTGTATTTCGAGAACCGGCAGGTCTCGTTTGAATTGCTGCGGAGCAAACTCGGGGCGCAGCCGGGACGCAGGCGGACCCTCATCATCAAGGCCGACCGGCTGGCCCCTTTCGATCTGATCGCCCAGGTGATGGCGGTTTCCCTGGAACTCGGGTATCCGACAGTCCTCGCCACTTCGGAGCACCCGCGATGAAAGACTCGCTGATTTTCGAGTGGCCCGTCCGCCACCACCTCCACCTCATGCTGCCCGTGACGATCCTGCTCGCCGGCATGGTTCACGCCGGACTGTTTTTTTTGTTTTCGATCATCTACCCGCGTCCGGAGAGCGCGCGGATCGATTCGGCGCAGGTTTGCTACATCCCTCCCGGCACCGCAGAAGCGGGACGCCTGGAGGGGCTGCTGCGGTCCTCCGACCCTTCGGTCTTCGCGCCCGGGAGGGGGCTCGATCTTCCCGGGTTTCCCCCGCCGGTGGCTTACGTTCCCCGGTATGCTTCGGACAAGCCGACCCTCGACCTTCTCCCGCGCCTCACAAACAGCATGCGCCCTCAGTTTGCCGGGCCGGTCCCTGTCCGAAAAGACGGGCCGGTATCCGCCGGGGCATCGCCTTTTCCATCCCGGACCAAGCTGGTTTCGTCCGACGCGTTTTCCGCGCGAATCCCTTCCCTGCCCGAAGGCACGGTTTTTCCCATCCCGCAGGGATTTGACGCGGAACCCGCAGTTTTCCTGATCGCCTTGCGGGAAAACGGACAAATCGCACACGTTTTCCAGCAACGCAGCTCCGGAAATTCCCGGTTGGACCTCAAAGCCGCGAGCCTTCTCCGCAGTTTGAAATTTTCCCCGGACCCCTCTGGGGCTTCCTGGGGATTTGTGACTTATCAATGGGGGACGGATGTGCAACCCGTGCCTCCCCGATGATCCCCATCGAACTTTCCTGGCTCGTCTTTGTCTGTCTCCTGATCTTTCTCGCCGGGATTTTTTTTGTGTGGGTCGGCTATGAAGTCGCGCGCCGCCAAGCCGCAAACCGTTCGCTCCGGAACCGCTTGCGCTGCCGGGTTTGCAGCATGGAATTCGCGGACGATTCCCCCGCCGCCCTCGTGGCCTGCCCGCGTTGCGGGAGTTTGAACGAACGCCTGAAACCGGCTTTCTTTTGACGTCGCGCTCCCCCGCAAAAGTTTTCGTGCCGGGGCCCGCCAAAAATTGATCCGTCTCAAAAAAAGGCGTGGCAGTTTCGGGAGAGTTCGTATAGGTCGGTGGTCGTGAAGTTCCAGGGATTACGAGGATTTTTTGGCGGCGTCTCCCACCGACTGGCCCGTGCTGTGCCGGTTTGGATTCCGGCAGTCTTCCTTTGCTCTGCGGCGCATGCGCAGGAGGAGGGGCGGATGCGGCCGGTGGCGGACATGTTCCGTCCGCTGTCCCGTCCGGCAGAGATGATCCACAGTTCGTCCCTGCTCGTCCTGGCGATCACGGCGGGGATTTTTGTCGTGGTCTCGGCGCTCCTGGTTTTCGTGGTGTGGAAATTCCGCCGGAAGGGGCCGGAGGACGACCTCAGGGAGCCGCCTCAGATCTACGGCAGCACGCACATCGAGCTCGCCTGGACGGTCGTCCCGATCCTCATCACGGTCGTCCTGATCCTCGTCACCAGCCGGACGATCGGGGAGATCCAGAACAGGGTGATGCCGGAAAATGCCGTCCAAATCCGCCTCGTCGGGCATCAATGGTGGTGGGAAATCCACTATGAAAAGGAAGGGATCGTGACCGCGAACGAGCTCCACGTGCCGTTGAGCCGCCGCGACGGGACCGGCGAGCGCCCGACCGAGCTGATCCTGGAGTCGGCGGACGTCATCCACAGTTTTTGGGTCCCGCAGTTGGCCGGGAAAACGGACCTGATCCCCAACCGGAAAAACCGGACCTGGATCGAGCCGTTTGTCACGGGGACATTTTTTGGGAATTGCGCGGAATACTGCGGCACCCAGCACGCCAACATGCTCCTGCGGGTGATCGTCGAGGAGCCCGAAGACTACGAAAAGTGGGTGCGGAAAATGCGGCAACCCGCAGCGGTGCCGCACGCGGACCTGGCCGCCCAGGGACACAAGGCATTCTTCGCGAACTCCTGCATCAACTGCCACATGGTGGATGGGACGGTTGCCGCAGGCGTCTTCGGCCCGAGCCTCACAAAACTCATGACCCGGCAGACGATCGGTGCCGGCGTGGCCCCCCTCACCCCCGAGACGCTGCGCGCCTGGGTGCGGGATCCGCAGAAGCTGAAAACCGGCTGCCTCATGCCCGACATGAAGCTCCCCGACAGCGAAGTGGACTCGATCACCGCCTACCTTCTCACGCTGAAATGAACCCCGAAACCCTCGACGACAATTTTCAAATCCCGGCACCGGAACGCATTGGCCAGGAGCGCGGCTCGCTCACCCGCATCGTCCAGGAAATGGTGTTCACGGTGGACCACAAGACCCTCGGGCTGATGTATATCGCGTCCGGCCTTCTTTTCTTTGTCGTGTCCGGCCTCATGGCCGCGATGATCCGCATCCAGCTTTCCGTGCCGCGGAACCATTTTCTCGACCCGGACGTGTTCAACCGCCTGTTCACGATGCACGGCACGGCGATGGTCTTTCTTGTCGGCATGCCGATCATTTTCGGGTTTGCGAACTACCTGGTCCCGCTGATGATCGGCGCGCGCGACATGGCGTTCCCGCGGCTGAATGCCTTCGGGTTCTGGGTCTTCTTTTTCAGCGGGCTGCTCCTGTATTTCAGCTACCTGGGCGCGCCGGGCCTGTATGCGGCCGGCTCCGCGCCGGACGTGGGCTGGTTTGCCTACTCGCCGCTGACGGCCAAGGCCTTTTCGCGCGGGCACAGCACGGACTACTGGACGCTCTCGCTCCTGCTGGGCGGCATCGGCAGCATCGCGACGTCGATCAACATCATCGTGACCGCCCTCTGCCTGCGCTGCAAGGGGATGCTCCTCGTCCGGATGCCGCTTTTCGTCTGGATGTTCCTCGTCGTGGCGTTTCTGGTCATCATCGCCATGCCGCCGCTGTCCGCGTGCCAGATCATGCTGATTCTGGACCGGTATTGCGGGGCACATTTCTTCGACACCCAGGCCGGCGGATCCGCGGTGCTCTGGCAGCACTTCTTCTGGATCTTCGGGCACCCGGAGGTCTACATCCTGATTCTTCCCGGGTTCGCGGTCGCTTCCGAGGTGATCCCGGTCTTTTCGCGCAAGCCGATTTTCGGGTATCCGGTGATGGTGGCTGCGAGCGTGATGATCGGCTTCATCAGCCTCGGGGTCTGGGCCCACCACATGTTCACGGTGGGGATGACGTCGATCGGAAACACGTTTTTCGCGATCTCGACCCTGCTGGTGGCGATCCCGACCGGGATCAAGATCTTCAACTGGATCGGCACGATGTATGGGGGGAAGCTGCGTTTCGAGCTGCCGATGCTTTTCTGCCTCGGCTTTCTTTTCCAGTTCCTGATCGCCGGGCTCACGGGCGTCATGCTGGCCATCGCGCCGTTCGACTGGCAGCTCAGCGACTCGTATTTTGTGGTCGCGCACTTCCACTACGTCCTGATCGGCGGCCTCCTCTACACGATTTTCGCGGGCCTCTACTACTGGTATCCGAAGGCGCTCGGGAAGATGCCGGATTTCAAACTCGGGCTCTGGCATTTCATCCTGTTCACGGCCGGGTTCCACCTCACGTTTTTCCCGCAGCACCTCTCCGGGTTCCTCGGCATGCCCCGGCGCATCTACACGTATGATGCCGGGCGGGGCTGGGATCTCTGGAACCTCATCTCGAGCATCGGCGTCATCTTCCAGGCCGTCGGCATCCTTTTCTTCGTCTTCAACCTCATCTACTCCTACGTCAAAGGCAAAAAGGCCGGTGACGATCCGTGGGATGCCTGGTCGCTCGAGTGGTCGACGACGTCGCCGCCGCCCGCCTACAACTTCGAAACCATCCCGGAAGTGCGCAGCCGCCGCCCGCTCTGGGATTTGAAACACCCGGATGACCCGGACTGGAAATACGAATGACATGACCGCCGCACCCGCACAATCCCTGGAGTGGAAAATGCCGTCGACCCGCAAGGTCGCGGTCATCTCGCTGATCCTCACCGAGTCGGCGCTCTTCTCGGTGTTTCTGGTCGCCTACCTTTTCTACATGGGCAAGAGCCTGAACCGCCCGTTTCCTTCGGAGGTGCTCACGTTCCCGGTTTTTGCCACCGTCGCGCTCCTCTCCAGCAGCGTGACAATCGTGTTTTCCGAAATGGCGTTGCACCGCGGCAACAAAGGGGCCTTCCACCTGTGGTGGGCGGTGACGATCGCCCTCGGGGCCTACTTCCTGTGGTTTACCGGCACGGAATGGCACCATCTCATCTTCACCGACCGCCTCACGCTGGCGACGAATGTTTTCGGCACCACGTTCTACTCGCTCGTCGGCCTGCACGCGAGCCACGTGATCATCGGGCTTTTTCTTCTGACCCTCATCCTCGTCCTCAGCCTGCTCGGCAAGTTCCCCGCCGACCACACGGAACATATCGAAATGATCTCGTGGTATTGGCATTTTGTGGATGCGATCTGGATCATCGTGGTTACCGTGGTTTACATCATCAGCGTCCGATACTGACATGCCCGAAGACCCCGACAAAATCGAACTTCCCGCGCCGACCTGCTGGCCGGTTGTCGCCGCCTTCGGCCTGTGCCTGGTGTTTGCCGGCCTGGTCACCAGCCTCGTCGTCTCGGCCGTGGGATTCCTCACCGGGTTGATCGGTGCCGTGGGCTGGTTCCGGGATGTTTTCCCGCACCCCAGGCACGAATACGTGGAGCTTGTGCCCGAATCCGAGCGGGCCTCGGGCATCAAGCGTTCCGAGCGCCGGGTGGAGCACATGCATTTCGGTGAAGGCGGGCACAGGATGCGGCTCCCGGTGGCGGTTCACCCTTACCTCTCGGGTGTCAAGGGCGGGTTGGCAGGCGGCTTTGTGATGGCCGTCTTGGCCTGCGCGTGGGGGGCTGTGTTTTACACCGTCTGGTATCCGATCAACCTGCTGGCTGCGGCCGGCGTGCCGAGCCTGGCGCTCGCCGGGGTGCAGACCTTGCAGCAGTTCAGCGCGCTGGGCCTGCTGGTGGGCACCGTGACGCATTTGACCATGTCCGTCCTCGTCGGCCTTCTCTATGTCGTCCTCCTCCCGATGCTGCCCGCCCGCTTCGAATGGTTCTGGGGCGGCATCATGACCCCCGTCATCTGGACCGCTCTCGTGGCGGCGTCGATGCGGCTCGTCAACCCTCTCCTCGCCCAGCACGTGGATTGGCCGTGGTTCATTGTCTGCCAGGTCGCATTCGGCGTGGTCGGCGGCTACGTGGTCTTCAAGTCGGAAAAAGTGGAAACGATCCAGAGCCTCCCGCTCGCGGCAAAATTGGGTGTCGAGGCCCAGCACAAGGAACCATGACACGGACGACGCTTCTCCTCATTTCCCTGCTCCTGCTCGGGGCCTGTCACCGGATGCCGGGAAAGCCAAAACCGGATTCCCGATGGAAACCGGCCTCGGAGACGGTCGATTTCGCGACCCTCTACCGGCAAAATTGCATTGCCTGTCATGGGATCGGCCAGGCGGTCGCCGGCTCCATCGCCATGGACAATCCGACCTACCTTTCGGTCGTCCCCCGCGAGAGGCTGTTCGAGGTCATCTCGAACGGGGTTCCCTCCACCGCGATGCCCGGCTTCTCGGCGGCGGAGGGCGGCACGCTGACAAGCGAGCAGATCGAAATCCTGGTCAACGGCATCTGCCCGAAGAAGCCTGCGGCACCGGCGACCCCTCTCCCGCCATATGCCGCAGATCCGGGGGATCCGGTGCGCGGGGCCACCGTCTTTGCCGCCGCATGCGCCTCCTGTCACGGGACCAGCGGCGGGGGCGGCGACAAAGCCGGTTCGGTCGTCAGCCCCGCCTACCTGGATCTGGTGAGCAACCAATACCTCCGCACGATCGTCATCGCCGGACGCCCGGATCTCGGTTGCCCGGATTTCGCGGGCAGGACACCCGGCAAGCCGATGGCTCCCGCCGATATTGCCGACGTCACCGCGTGGCTCGTCTCGAACCGGAAGAATGAATTTGGCAAGCCGGTCACCCCGGCCAAGCCGCCACAGCCATGAACGAAGAACCCACAAAACCCTGCGCCTGCGAGGCCTCGCCGAAAAAAACCTCCCGCCGGGATTTTCTTCTCGCGGCCGGATTCGGGCTCAATGCGATTGCGGGCGCGCTGATCGGCATCCCGCTCGTCGGCTACGTCGTCTCCTCATTCTTCAAACCCAACAAGCTCTCGCAAATCCTGCTCGGGCCGGTGGAGGATTTTCCCGAGGGCAAGACCCGGTTCGCCAGCTACAAAAACCCGATGCCCCGCGAATGGGACGGCCAGACCGCCGACATCCCGTGCTGGGTGCGGCGCATCAAGGGAAATGAATTCCAGGTCTTCGCGATCAACTGCACCCACCTCGGCTGCCCGGTGCGCTGGTTCGAGGAATCCAAGCTCTTCATGTGCCCGTGCCACGGAGGCGCGTTTTACGAGGACGGCTCCCACGCCGCCGGGCCGCCTCCGCGCGGGCTCTACACCTACGAAGTCAAGGTCGAGAACGGCAAACTTTTCATCATGGGCGGGGTGATTCCCAACCTTTCGAACCAGAACGTATGAACAAGCTGATCGATGCGGCGCGGGGGGTGTTCCTGTGGGTGGATGACCGGCTGCACATTTCCAAGCTGTATGAGTCCACCGCCGGTCACCATGTCCCGCAGAGCTCGGGCAGTTGGTTCTATGTCTTTGGCAGCGCGACACTGCTGTGCTTCATGATCCAGGTCGCGACCGGCATCATGCTGGCCATGGTCTACGTGCCGTCGGCGGCCGAGGCCTACACGACACTCGAATACCTGACATTCCACCAGTATCTCGGCTGGTTCCTGCGCGGGGTCCACTATTGGGGATCGAACTTCATGGTCGGCATCATGCTCCTGCACATGACGCAGGTGTTTTTGTTCGGAGCCTACAAATACCCGCGCGAGATCACCTGGATCACCGGCGTGGTGCTCATGGTCCTCACCCTCGGTCTCGCGTTCACCGGGCAGGTGATGCGCTTCGACGAGGACGCTTACTGGGGGCTGGGAATCGGGGTCGCCATCATGGGGCGGGTCCCGTTCATCGGTGAGCAGCTGGTGAACATGATGCTCGGCGGCCCGATCATCGCCTCCGACACGTTGTCCCGGTTCTTCGCGCTGCACGTCTTCGTGCTGCCCGGCGGCATCCTTGCCCTGGTGAGCATCCACCTGCGGATGGTCCTCACGAAGGGCATCAACGAATACCCGCAGCCGGGGATGCTCGTCCGCCGCGAAACCTACGACAAGGAATATGCCGCCATCCTCAAAAAAGAGGGTGTCCCGTTTTTCCCGAAAGCCATCAGCAAGGACCTCGTCGCGGCTGCAATTGTCATTTTTGGGATCGTGGCCTGCGCGTGTCTCTTCGGCCCGAAAGGCCCGTTTGGCCCGCCGGACCCGGTCCAGATCGACACCCTCCCCCGCCCGGATTTCTACTTTCTGTGGATCTTCGCGATCGCCGCCCTGATGCCCGATTGGATGGAGAGCGTCGCATTGTTGGGCGGCCCGGTGATCATCGGCATCATTCTTTTCGCGCTGCCGTTCTTCAACGGAACCGGCGAGAAGAGCTGGAGGCGCCGCCCGGTCGCCGTGATGACCGTCATCCTCACGTATCTCTCGCTCGGCCTGCTGACCTACCTCGGCCACACGTCTCCCTGGTCGCCGGACATGAATGCCTGGAAGGCGGACCCTACTCCAAAAAGTTTCATCGAGGGCCGCTCGCCGCTCGAGCTTCAGGGCTCGCTCGTCATCCAGTCGATGCAATGCAGGAACTGTCACGCCATCGACGGGATCGGCGGCCAGCGAGGGCCGGATCTCGCCGATGTCGGGGCGCGGCTGACCAAGGACCAGCTCGTCCGACAGGTGATCCAGGGCGGAGGCAACATGCCCGCCTACGGGAACAACCTTTCTCCGGACCAGGTCGACGCCGTGGTGGCGTATATGGTTTCCCTGCGGACCCCGGGCGTCGCCGCCGCCCGCGACTCCTCGCAACCGGGCCGCCCGCCGATGGAATAAGGCCGGGCTTCTACCGGAAAAATTCGCGCAGCTTCGGGTCACCGGCATAGCGCCGGATGGCCGGGTCGTTGATCAGGTAATCGAAGAGGTCAGGCGAAGTCATTTCCCGGGCGGTTTTTACGATCTCGGCAGCCCGGTCGAAGTCTCCATTTCGCATCGCGACATAGGCGGCGGAGAAGGCGGACACGATGTCCTTCCCCGGTTCGGCGATCCGGGGCAATTGGTCGTCGGGGGTGTCGTGGAGAGCCGTCAGCCCGATCGTGACATCGACCACCGAATGGCTGTCCACCGGATTCAACCGCGAACGGGCTCCCCGCAGAAGCGCGAGCGCTTCCTCGTCGCGTTTTTGGTAGCGCAAAAGCGTCGCAAGCTCGATCATGGGAAAAGGATTTGCCTCGTCGGCCAGCATCGACTGTCGCAGCAAAACTTCCGAGCGGACACGCGTGTCGCCGAATTTCTTGATCGACGGATCGCCGCCCTTCTGGGTCTCCAAAACCGCCTGGAGGGCGAGCGAATCGGAGATCCTCTCCCGTTTGGAGATGCTCTCGGCGGTCTTGGCCTCGGCAAGCGGGATGTCGCCATTCTGCACTGCGGCGACGGCGACCAAATATGCCAGCGATGCAACCCCTGTCTTTGCCTCCTCCAGCTCCTGGAGCTTCCTGACGGCCTTGTCGGTATTCCCGGCCCGCAAGTCCGCGAGCGCCTGGTCCAATTCCGCATGAAATTCCTTGGAAACCGTGACTCTTTCCTTCGTTTCCTCCTCGAGGGAACTCTCGATTCCTGCCCCGAAGCCAAATTTCCAGAAAACAACGCTGAAAAAAATCACCGCCACAAGCCCGCCTGCGAGGGCGTAAATGAAAGGGATGCGCTTGACGACCCTCCTGCGGATGACCGGCAGCATGTCGCTGAACCTCGCCAGCTTGGGAGCCGGGCGTTCAACTTCTGCGGATGGCTCCGGCGGAGGGGACGACGACTCCCAACCCTCCGGCTTGAGGGCTTTGGAAGGCTGCCCTCCCGGCCCGCCGTCATCCGGGGCCAGCTCGGGCGACTTGGCGGGCTCCGCCTTTCCCTCGCCACCCGGGGGTTCATCGCCGTCCGCACCAGGTTGACTGGGGCCCTTCAATTCCTTGGAAACCAGCTTCGCCGGGAACTTGACCCCGGTCTGCCGGAGCCGGTTGTCCCATTTGAGCTTTTTGGTATCCGGCGTCTCCTCCGCGCGCTCCGCAGGCTCCTCGGACTTGCCCGACCCCTTGTCTTTTTCGTCCAATCCACGCGGACGGATCCTCACCTTCCTCTCGGGTTCCCTCTCGTTCGACATGCAGAATTGTAACCCGCAACCCTTGGTCCCGGCAAGTTGCGAACTGCAAATTTTTCGTCGAAATCAGGCGGGATGGCCGCTCCACCCCAAAAATCCCCGGGCACCCCACGGCAAAGGCGGGAGGGCAAACCAAGGAGCCGGGGCTTACTCGGTGATGATGTCCTTGTAAGTCCTGCCAGACGGGATCATCGGTAGCACGTGCTCGGTGTAAGGGGTCATCACGTCGAGAACGTAAGCCTCCTTGGAAGCGAGCAGGCGCCCGATGGCGGCGCGGAGATCTTTTTTATGGAGCACGCGTTCGCAGGTGACGCCGAAGCCTTTGCAGATCTGCACGTAGTCCGGGTAGATCCGTTTGAGGTCCTTCGGGTCGCCGAGGAAGGTGTGGCCGCGGTTCCCGCCGTGGAAGCGGTCCTCCCATTGCACCACCATGCCGAGATGCTGGTTGTTCAGGATGATCGCCTTGGCGGCGATGCCTTCGATGTGCGCGGTCGCCAGCTCCTGGACGTTCATGAGAAACGAGCCGTCACCGTCGATGTCGATGACTTCCTTGTCCGGGCGGCCGACCTTGGCACCCATGGCGGCAGGATACCCGAAGCCCATCGAGCCGAGCCCGGCCGAGGTCACGAACGTGCGCGGCTTGGTGAAATCGTAGAACTGCCCCGCCCACATCTGGTGCTGGCCCACGCCGGTGGTGATGATGGCGTCGCCCTCCGTGAGGTCGTAGAGCTCGCGGATCACGTGCTGCGGCTGGATGGTGTCCGGCGTGTCTTTGAAGCCGAGCGGGTTCGCCTCCTTCCACTTCGCGATCTGGCGATACCAGTCGGGGTAGCGTCCGTGGCCTTTGGCGACACGTTTGTGCCCGGCCCGGTCGAGCGACCTGTTCAGCCGGGCGAGCGCGTCCTTCAAATCGCTGAGGATCGGCAGGCGCACGAGCTTGTTCTTGTTGATCTCGGAGTTGTCGATGTCGATGTGGGCAATCGTGCCGTGCTCGCAGAATTTCTCGGCCTTGCCGGTCACGCGGTCGTCGAAACGCACGCCGATGGCGAGGAGGAGATCCGCCTCGTTCACGGCGTTGTTGGCATACACCGTGCCGTGCATGCCGAGCCACTTGAGCGAGAGGGCGTGGGTTTCGGGAAAACAGCCGATGCCCATGAGCGTCGTGGCCACGGGGATCTGGGCGCGTTCGGCAAACTCGAGCAGCTCCGCCGAGGCGTTGCCGGAGATCACACCGCCACCGCAGTAAATCATCGGCTTTTTCGCGCGCTCCATCAGGCCGACCAATTCCTGGAGCGCCACCCCGTCGGCCTTCTTGTCCGGGTTGTATCCCCGGAGGTTCACCGATTTCGGGAAGATCGGCTGGGTCGTGGCCACCTGGATGTTTTTCGGGATGTCGATGAGCACCGGCCCCGGGCGTCCGGACTGCGCGATGTGGAACGCCTCCTTGACGATGCGGGGGATTTCGTTGATGTCCCACACGAGGTAGCTGTGCTTCACCATCGGCAGGGTCATGCCGAACACGTCGGTCTCCTGGAAAGCCCCGCGCCCGATCATGTCCTGCGGGACCTGGCCGGTGATCGCCACGAGCGGGATGGAATCCATGTAGGCGTCCGCGATGCCCGTCACCAGGTTCGTCGCACCGGGGCCGGAGGTCGCCATGCACACGCCGGCTTGCCCTCTCACGCGCGCGTAGCCCTCGGCGGCGAACACCCCCCCCTGCTCGTGGCGCGGGAGGATGGTGCGGATTTTTTTTGTTTTCGTGAGGGCCTGGTGCAGCGGCATCGAGCACCCGCCCGGGTAGGCGAAGATGACTTCCACCCCCTCGCGCTCGAGGCACGCGACGAGGATCTCCGCCCCGTTCATGACGTTCCCTCGCTCCGGCGCGGGTTTGGCGGAAGGTTTCGTGGATCGTTTGGTTTTCATGAGAATGGAAGAACCTTCCACGATAAGCGCACGAGAAGCAGGTTGGCGAGGCCAAAATACAGGGCCAGCGTGCAGATATCCGCCAAGGCAAGGGCCAGCGGGCCAGCGGCGATCCGGGGGTCGAGTTTCATGGCGCGGGCACCGGCCGGGACGAGGACCCCGAGAAGGCAGGAACTGATCGTGGACAGCCAGATGCTTGTCCCGATGGCGAGGGACGCGGACAGATCGTGCTTCCAGGTCGCGACGATCATCGCGACGAGGAGCCCGCAGGCGGCACCCAGGAGGGCGGACGTGAGGAACTCTTTGCGGACCGCCGCGAAAAGCCAGGCCAGGGTCGGTCTCGCCCGGTGCATCGACTGCAGCGTGACGGCGACGGATTGGGCGCTCACGCTTTCCCCGAGCCCGAGGACCATCGTGAGAAAAAACGCGAGGACGATCCGCTGTTCGAGCGTCTCGGCGAACGCCCCGGCCAGCAGGGCGCAGAGCGTTCCGCCGGAGATCGTCGCAAGCAGCCACGGGAACCTCAGGGCGAACGCGTGCCAGGCGGAGGCACCGCGCACTGCGGAGACCCGGAACCCCAGCGACTGGAAAAGGTCCTGCATTTGTTCCCGTTCGGCGAGGTCGAGCACCTCGCCGGTAAAAACGCGGACGTCGAGCACGCCAAGGATTTTTCCTCCGGAATCGATGACGGGGAAGGCGAGGAACTTGTGCAGCACGAAAAACTCGCAGGCATCGAGGAGTGTCGCCTTCGCCGGGATGGCGACGACCCGCCGGATCATCGCCGAAGCGACCGTGGTCCCGGCGGGGTCGGTGAGGAGGCGCTTGGCGGGCAGGACCCCGGCCAGCTTGCCCCAGGCGTCCACCACGTAGAAGTAGATGATTTGGTCCCGCAGCCCGCGCGCCCGCACCAGATCGATCGCCTCGCCCATCGTCAGGGTTTCATCCAGAACGGGAAAATCCATCGAGCAGAACTCGAGGACCGGGCGCTGGAGATCGGGGACCATGTTTTTTTTTAGCGCCTGTTTCCCGTTCTGCCAAACCCGGAAAAACGCCTGGCTAAAAAAACTGTGGGTGAAATTGGGTTATGGTAACTTTCCAACAGCGTGATAAAGAGCAACTTCGCGAGCATTTTCTGTGCGGAAGCCATAGCTTCGTTTCAGCGTCAGTTTCACCTTGGCGTTGAGGCCCTCGACAACATCGCGGAATGCTGTTTGGCGGCCTCGAGATAGTTGATCAGCCGGGAATTGTTGGCATCGGGGTCGCTGAGACGCGGGGCCAGCGGATTGTTGGGGAAGCAATCCAGAATGTGCGCTTTGAGATAGCGGATGATCGCCCCCTCTTCCTTGAGGAATCCCCAATCGATGAACGGCCAGTCGATGCCGTCCCGCAGCCCATCCTCCGCCAGGAATGGATCGAACGCCGCCAGGTTGCGGCCTCCGCGCGGTCTTCGCAAATAAACGACTGCTGCAACGAATCCCTGATTTCTTTCCTGCTGGCGTCTCGTTTCCAGTCCAGCGATTCCTCATCTGGATGGCCTCCAAAAACGCGGATAAATTGAGGATAAATTGAGGCCGTTATTTGTCGATTCCAGTCATTGCCTGTGAATGCGAAAAATGGAGAGAAAAACCTCTACAAGTGACTGGTTTCCTTTTGTTTCCAGTCGTTTCAAAGTGGTGCAGCCGCCGCGACTCGAACGCGGAACCTTCTGATCCGTAGTCAGATGCTCTATCCAATTGAGCTACGGCTGCGTTACGTGGTGTGAACCAACGGGAGGGAGAGGGTATGTTTCCAGAGTAAATTGGGCAAGGGAAAATCGATTTTTGGTGTGATTTTCCTCTGTAGTCCCCTGTAGGACACCTCCGAGGCGGGTTTTCAATTCAGACGGTCAAATCTTGCGTGGTGCTCACCAGATACCAACACTTCCCAAGTTTTCAGGCTGGGTCCGCCGGGCAGAATCCGTAGCACTTTTCCCTGGGCACCACCCGCTCCCAAGGCTCTGGAGCATGAGGCCAAGAGAGTGGATTTCCATTCCCTGCGTCATACGCTTGGAACCAATCTTGCGCTGACCTGCACCGCCCCGCGTGTGGCGATGGAAGCCATGCGACATATCCCTACTTCGCGGACTGGAGGGGTCGGATGGCGGCGAAGCCGCTATTTTGCGATGTCGACATCAAAATGTCGGCAACTACAAGCCCTTTGAGGACTACCCCCCTGTGTTTATGCGCCTCCGCGGGCCTCGGAGGGCTGAAAATAGCTGATTTTCGCCTCCAGTCCGCGAAGTGGGGCTAGCAATGCTGTCAACAAAGAAATTCACCGTTACATGGCTACGTTTTACGCCCGAAAAAAGCCGCAGAGCAAGCGCTCATGCGGCTTGGCAGGATTTTTATCCCTCGAAGTTCAGCAAATGGCGTGACTCACGCCATTTGTGATTTGGCTGTAAAAACTATCCGATCAGGGATTCAAAGTTATTGAGACAGAGACGGAAAAACTCCGGACCTGTGCGATCCGGTGGATGAGTCAGATGCGCTGGAAGGCCTGCCTTGACGAGGGTGGCGACATCAAGCGCGCGTTTGATTTCGATGGCTTGGAGAGAGGGCGACATGGTTTCGATGCCCGGTCGCTCAAGCAAATCGTAAAAACGCCTCAATACGCGGAAGAGAATTCCCCATTGAATCCATTGCGGAAAGCTTGCTGATCCGCCTGTTTTCCATGTGAGCAGGAAGCGCCATTCCTCATGCCGAATGGCAAAGTGCTTTTCGCGCACGGCTCTCACGGCATACACATGCCCGGAAAGAGTGAGTTCGTTGAGAACGACTTGGAGCGAACGTGGAAAGTAACCGAGTTGGCGGGCCATTTCTGCCGGATGACCTGATTCGTGAGCAAGCAGCCAGGCAATGACCTCTGCCCGTGATTGTCGCCCGAAGAGTGAACGCAATTTGATGAGGAAGGTTGCAGGCTGATCGGTGCGGGGAGGCTGACTCAATCCACGAAACTTCACTGGATTGCGTTGCCAGCCCCACTGAAGAAACTTTTCATCGAATGTTTTCAGCACCGGCACACCGGGAAAAAGTGGACGGACGACGTTGGTGGCGGCAATGGGCTCAATCTTTTGAGTCAGGATCTTCCACTTCGCGTGTGCGGATTCCTTGGAAAGATGACTCGCAATGGCCGCGAGAACGGAGGAATCACCGGGTTCTTTCTCCTTTTGCCAGCGGCAAAGCCGCTGGAGGTTGATCCATGAACCGTTGGTGAGCAACCAGTCGAGGATTTCATCAAAAAGCCGGGAATCACGACGGGCAACGACAGTGGAAAACAGCAGGAGCGCCTCTGGATCAATCATCCAAGGATCGTCTTTGTCTGCATGACCGGCTACGCCCAGGGCCGACCACTGGCGCCAGAGAAAACGAAGCAGCAATTCGTTAAATTGCTCCTTAAAGTCGATCAACGAGGGTTCCATGGCCGAGGTGTTTGAAAAGTTCCCCCAGAACGAAGAGAAAGCCTTCTGACGGGTCCTGGGTGCGCGTCCACCGGGCAGCTTCGAGGAGTTCCTCTTCTGTCGGGTGGAGATCCTGCAAATCTTGATAATGACGCCCCGTGTCTTGATCGGCCGCTGCGTACAGCTTGAAAAAAATCTGATCGTAACGTCCGATGAAACTGATGCGAAGATTGGGGCCGTATTCACGAGTCACCACCCGATCGACCAGGCCCTCTGGAAAACCCAATCGAAAAAATGAATCGTCAGCGGGACCGGTGTTGAACCACTTCTCAGGAAGGTTCAACTGCCCGCGAACTTCTTCCGCGTCCTCCAACAGCCAATTCGGGAGAGGTTTGGCTTGAACCAGATGGCTGTCTTGCATGCGGGCAAGGATATCGACGTCGCGAGTCGTGGTGCGACGCACAAGCCCAAGTGCCAGGAGAGATGAGCCCCCGCAAACGACAAAATGCTCGCTTGGCCGCCCACGCGACGCAAGCAACTCGCCCAGAAGCCCAAGCGCTTCTTCAAGCCGTTGTTGATTGATCTTTGCCATACTGCACAAGTAAAACGCTCGTATTGAGTCTTTCAGTTGTTTAATTGAATTTCCAAAAACTTCAAGTTTATCTTTTCTTGCCAAGGCGGGGATCGGCTCGAGATGAACCTTGATGGACTTGCAGATGATCCGAATTCAGTCCTTTGACACGGGCACAGGGTAACAAAAGGTAACAATCTTTTCGCCAAAACCGCGCCAAACTGCATTTTCGGAGTTTTATTTCAACCGCCCGTAAAGCCTTTATCCATGCGGTTCCCCAGGTAAAATGGGGATAAAATAAAAAATCGGGGCGACAGGATTCGAA
>JBAYTU010000021.1:0-46337 GCA_041675465.1 Terrimicrobiaceae bacterium
AGTCGCCCCTTCATCAAATCAAACCTTTGCGCTATTGCCTCCAAGTCGCTGGTGCGATCTTTCACATCGGCACAATCGCCGAAACTCCATGCTGTATCAAGTTATTTCTGGACGATTCCTTAGCGCGGATCGTCCGGGCGGTTCCGCTTCGCGGCCCGGACGACCGGTCAACGGCTGCCGCCGCTCGACTGTGGACAAGTCTCCACTCTGGGCATGAACAATGGCAAGAATGGCATCCCGACTGGGTGCGGATAAATCAGGCCATGCAACGATGACTTCGCAAATCTCGAAGCCCCTGCGGTGGCTGAGTTTGTCCCCCTCATGCCCCATTGCACTGCAAGTGGTTGATAATGAAGAGAGCGGGTGAAGGGAATCGAACCCTCGTATGCAGCTTGGGAAGCTGCCGTTCTACCATTGAACTACACCCGCGTGAAATTATTCCCAGGACACGACAGCACGGCGTTTTTGCTTGTTGCTGGGGCTGGTTGAAACATCGTTCCAGACGGCCACTTTCTTTCGAACTACAACATTATTCGTGCCGGCGGTCACGTTATTGTCGTAGTCGCCATCGAAAGCAATCTTGTAAACCCCGGCCCAAGGATCCACGAAGGTGCCGCTTGAGTTGGTTCCGCTTTTGCCCTTTTTTGCGTTCTGAAGTTCGATGAAAACGATTTGCCGGGGGTTCAGGCTGGAGACGTTCGAGCCGCCGAGGGCCTGAAGCCAGTTGCCGGCGACCGACTGGGCGGCGGAGTTGGTATCCGGAAGTTTCCCGTATTCGGTTTCGTAGGCGATGACGGCGGTCGCGATCTGTGTGACATCATTTTTGGCCTGGGTTCTTTTGGCAGCGTCCATGGCACCGTCGACTGCCGGGAAAAGGAGGGACATCAGGATTCCGATGATGGCGATGACAACCAGGAGCTCGATGAGCGTGAACGCGGAATTTTCCGAATCGCGGGGAGTTTTGTTCATAATGCCTGCTGGTCGCCTTGCCAAAACCAACACCCACAAGGTGCCTGCGACGGGCCTCTGCGGCAAGCAATTTCTTGCCAACAGGCTGTCGGCAAGCGAAGGGTGGGGTTGTGAAACACCAGAGCCCTCGTGGCGGCAAACAAACAGGGGGGCAGTCTGCAAAGTCGGGTTCCGGAACAAATCGTCCATCATCGCGCAGGAGAAGACGCAAGGGAAACGCTGCCGGTCAGGGGGCGGGGAAGCCTCCGGTTCAGGCTGCGGCGAAAGGGGATGCTCCGCCGAAAAATCCCAAGGGACGCAGCCCGGAACGTTCCGGCCAACAACAGGAGCGAGGGCATCTTGCCCGCATGGAGAAGAAGCGGGCCGGTCGGTCGGCCTCCCGTGAGGGGGCTGCGTTGCGGCAGCCGGAGGCACGCTCCTCCCTCAAGCAGGACATTCTGAGGCTCCTCGCGGAACGTCCGTTGGACAAGGTCGAGATCTCGCAGGCATTGCGTCTCGATCCGGCCCTGCGCACGAAATTGCTGGGGCTGCTCCGGGACATGGAGCTCGCCGGCGATGTGGCGCGAATCCGGAAGGACCGGTTCATCATCCCGCAGGCGGCCGACCTCCTGACGGGAAACATCCAGTTCCACGCGAGCGGGACCGCGCATGTTCTGAGCGAGAAAGCCGGGGAGCCTGATCTCTTCATCAGCCCGGAAAACACCTTCACCGCGATGCATGGCGACCGGGTCGCGCGGGTGGAGCGGGGGAAGGACCGGCGTCCGGGTGCCCCGGTGGTTCCCGAGGGCCGGGTGATCCGGATCCTGAACCGCGCCAACGAGACGATTGTCGGGACGCTTCAGAAGTCGAAAAACTTTTTCTACCTGGTCGCGGACGACCCGCGGTTCGTCCACAACCTGTATCTTCAGGCCCCCTTGCCGCCACTGCAGGCAAACGTCGGCGACAAAGTGGTGGCGCACCTGGATTCCTGGCCTTCGCGTCATGTCAGCCCGGAAGGCCACATCATCGAAGTGCTCGGGCCGGTGGGGAAGCCCGGCGTGGACATGCTCTCGATCATCCGCAAACACCAGCTCCCGACGGATTTTCCTCCCGCCGTTTTGCAGGAAGCGGGCCGGGTCGCTCCCGAGGTCGATCCCCACGAGGCCGAACGCCGCGAGGACCTGCGCGGGAAATTTATTTTCACGATCGATCCCGATGACGCGAAAGATTTCGACGATGCGATCGACGTCGAGCGGACGGCCGTCGGTTGGAGGGTGGGGATCCACATCGCCGATGTCTCGCACTACGTGAGGCCGAGAACCACACTCGACCGCGAGGCGCACGCCCGCGGGAACAGCGTTTATCTTGCGGACCGCGTGATCCCGATGCTTCCCGAGGCGCTCAGCAACGGGATTTGCAGCCTCAAGCCCGGCGTCGACCGGCTCGCGTTCTCCGTGTTCGCGGAAATCGACAGGCAGGGGAAGGCGCTGTCCGTCCGCTTCGCGAAATCCGTCATCAGGAGCGCGGCGCGGCTGACCTACAAACAGGCGTTTGATATCCTCAAACATCCGCCGGGCGGGGATCCGCTTGCGGAGAGGGTTCATGTTTCCTGGGAGCTGGCGTCGCTCCTGCGCAAAAAGCGGTTCGCCGCCGGATCGCTCGATCTGGATTTTCCTGAGATCAAGGTCTGGCTGGATGACAAGGGGATGCCGGTCCGCCTGGAACGGGTCGAAAACGACATCTCGCACCAGCTCATCGAGGAGATGATGCTGCTCGCGAACGAGCTTGTGGGGAGGGAGCTGAAGCTGCGGAGCCAGCCCGCAATTTACCGGATTCACGAGAAGCCGGACGCCGAAAAACTCCTGGAATTCCGGGAATTTGCAGCCGGGCAGGGGGTTCGTGCCGGGGACCTGACCCAGCGGCCCGAGCTCCAAAAACTCCTGTCCGGCCTCCGCGGCCAACCGCACGAGTCGGCCGTGAAGATCGCGCTGCTCAAGAGTCTCAAGCGGGCGCGTTACTCGCCCGACCCTCTCGGCCACTACGGTCTCGCGAAACCCGACTACACGCACTTCACGAGCCCGATCCGCCGCTACAGCGACCTGGTCGTTCACCGCGGGCTGGAACGCATGCTCGGGCTCACGAAGTCCGGCCCGGATTCCACGGCACTCGCCGCGGTCGCCGATCACATTTCGACGACCGAACGGACCGCCTCCGATGCCGAGAGGGAATCGGTCCGGCTGAAAAAACTGGAGTATTTCCAGATCCAGGTGGCGAAGCGGACCGGCCAGTCGTTCCAGGCGACGATCCTGGATGTCAAGAACTACGGGATGTTTGTCGAGCTGCCCGAGTTCCTGCTATCCGGCCTCGTGCATGTCTCCTCGCTGGACGGGGACTTCTACGTGTTGGATCCCGCCCGCGGCCGACTCGTCGGGAGGAAGTCGAAAAAAGTTTATCAGGTCGGGGCCACCGTCGAGGTCATCGTGGCGCGGGTCGACATGTTCAAGCAGCAGGTCGATTTCAAAATCGCCTGAGCCGTTTGGAAGTCCGCCGGAGGGTCGGCCTCCGGGAGCGACGGGAAATAATCCCGCCGGATCCGATGGGCGGGTGATTTTTATTTTTGGGAGCAGAGATCGCGGAAGGCCGTCTCGTCGAGGGTGTTCACCCTCAGTTCGCGGGCCTTGGCGAGTTTGCCCCCCGCCTCCGAGCCAGCGAGGACGTGGGTGGTTTTTTTGCTGACGCTTCCGGCGACTTTTCCCCCGCGCGAGCGGATCATTTCCGCGGCTTCGTCGCGGGGGATCGAGAGCGACCCGGTGAGCACCCAGACCGTTCCGGCCAGCGTGTCTTCAGCGGCTGTTCCCGTCGGATCCGTTTCCCCGAAATTCAAGCCGTGGGACCTGAGGGCTTCGAGGGTTTCGCGTGTGGCGGGAGCCCGGAACCAGGCGGAAATCGCGTCTGCCATGATGCCCCCGATGTCGTGGACCTTCAGCAGGCTCTCCCGGTCGGCTGCGGCCAAGGCATCAAGGGTCTGGTAGCGTGCCGCGAGGTCGCGGGCGGAAGCGGTCCCGACGTGCGGGATCCCGAGCCCGTTGAGCAGTCTCCACAGAGGTCTCGATTTGCTCCCGGAAATGGCTTCGAGGAGATTGGAGGCGCTTTTTTCTCCCATGCGTTCGAGTCCGAGAAGCCGGTCCCGGGAGAGAGAGTAAATATCCGGCAAACTTTTCAGCAACCCGGCCTCGACCAACTGGCCGACCAGCGCTTCGCCCAATCCCTCGATGTCCATGGCTCCGCGCGATGCGAAATACTCGAGCCTCCGGCGGAGCTGCGCGGGGCAGCCCGGGCTCACGCACCGCCATGCGACGCCATCCTTGATGGGGGCCGACCCGCAGGACGGACAGGCGTCCGGCATGGCAAAAACTTTTTCCTGCCCGTCGCGCAGATCTTTTTTGACCCCGACGACTGCGGGGATGACCTCGCCGGCTTTTTCCACGAGGACGGTGTCCCCGACCCGGATGTCCTTGCGCTGGATTTCCTCCTCGTTGTGGAGAGTGGCCCTCGAGACGGTGCTGCCCGCGACAAGGACCGGGGCCAGTTCGGCGACCGGGGTGAGGACGCCGGTCCGCCCGACCTGGACGGTGATCGCCCGGAGTTTGGTTTCCGCCTGTTCCGGCTCGAACTTGTAGGCGATCGCCCAGCGCGGGGCTTTCGATGTCGAGCCCAGTTCGTCGCGGAGGCGGAGGTCGTCGAGCTTGATGACGGCCCCGTCGGTCTCGTAGGTGAAATCATGACGCATGCGGCCCAGTGCTTCCACCGACGCAACGACATCCTCATCGGACGCGGCCACGAAGACCTTTTCCGAAACGGGAAGCCCCCATTGTTGGAACAGTTCCAGGACCAGAGACCCTTTCGGAGGCTTTGCCCCCGTCCATGCGCCGAACCCGTAGAAGATGCCCGCCAGCCCGCGATCGGCAACCAATGCCGGATCGAGTTGTTTGAGCGAGCCGGCCGCAGTGTTGCGCGGGTTCGCGAATGCCACCAGCCCCTGCTCGTCGCGTTCCCGGTTGAGGCGGACAAAGACCGGTTTCGGCATGTAAATTTCGCCCCGCACTTCGATTTGTTCCGGGGGGCTTCCGGCAAGCGTCGCGGGGATGTTCGAGACCGTGAGGATGTTTTGCGTGACGTTGTCTCCGGTGGTTCCGTCCCCGCGGGTGCTCGCGCGGGCGAGCCTCCCGTTTTCGTAGAGCAGCGCGATGGCCACCCCATCAATTTTTGGCTCGACGGTGAACGGCAGCAAAAGCTCGCCCGCCAGCTTCCGGGCGCGGGCCAGAAAATCCATGAGCTCCGCCGGGGAATACGTGTTGTCCAGGCTCTGCATCGGGACGATGTGGCGGACATTTTCGAATTGCAGGAGCGGGCGGCCGCCCACGTGCTTGGTGGGGGATGGCGCATCGTCCGGGTGAAGTTTTTCCAGCTTCCCGAGTTCTTCGAGAAGGGCGTCGAACTCCCGGTCCGTGACTTCGGGGGCCGCCGCCTCGTAATACAGGCGGTTATGCCTCTCGATCTGCTTCCGCAGCTCCTGGATTCTCTCGTGGTCGTTTGGCATAAAAGGTTCGGAGGAATGCGAGGCCGCAGCAGGTCCCGGTGAGGTCCGCAAGCCAGTCGAAGGGGTCTCCCCCGCTCCGTCCGGTCACAAACATCTGATGGATTTCATCCGCGAGACCGAACATGCCGAAGGACACGATGACAACCAGAAAAAGTGTCGACCAACGGATGGGAAACGTCGCGCGGATTGCGGCACCGAAGGACATGGCCCCGGAGGCGAAGAAGAGGAAATGCTCAATTTTGTCGATGTAAATGACCGGGTGATCGGGGCCGGTTTTTCCCGGCTGCGAGGAGGCATAAACCAGAAGCGCCACCCATGCCAGGAACACGATCCAGAACGCCGGGACAATGTTTTTCCACGGGGGAAGGAACGGCGGGATCTGGCGTGAATGCATCGGCGGGAGAGACTACCCCAGAGCCCCCGCCAGACGCACGCCGGAAATTCCGGGGGAGCACGCCGGTCTCCAGGTCGTGGCACCGCCGGACATTCATAAGGATGCACGCAGATGAAATCGAAGTGCCCGCCCGCGCCAAGGGCGCGAACCCGGCTCCGGCGATCCGTCACCTCCTCGCGAGGAGCAATTCCAGCGCGCGCCGGTGGGGGGCAGGCATGGGCGGGAGGTTGTCCGCTGGGAAGGATTTCCAGTTCGTGCGCGGATGGGCGCGGGAGATTTCCAAGCGGATGCGATGCCGCGTAACGACATGGGAAAACTCGAGGAGGATTTTCCCTTTGCGCCCGGCCGGAGGGAGAAGCCACAGGCCCTTCCACCGCGGCCCGTCCGACAGCACCAAAGAGACGCGGCCTTCCGCGTGGGCAAACACCCGCGGATCCCTCTCGTGGAGGACCGTTTTTCGGGGTGCCTTGAACGGGATTTTCTCGGGAGAAACAGCCCGGCAGAACTTCCGCACCGGGCACGAGGGGCAACCGGGGCGGCCCGCCGTGCAAACCAGCGCACCGAGGTCCATGAGCGAGGAAGAATGCAGGCACCCCCCGGACTCCGGCAGGAGCGATCTGGCCGCCCGCTCGAGAAACAGCTTTCCCCTCGCGTTTGCGGCAGGCTCCCGGAAATCAAAAAGCCGGGCGAGAACGCGGGTGATGTTCGCGTCGAGCACGGGCACGCAGCGGTCGAAGGCAAAGGCGGCGATGGCGGAGGCGGTGTAGGGGCCGATGCCGGAGAGCCGGAGCAAACGGGGCATGTCGGCGGGGATTACGCCCGGATCGTCGGCGGCGATCTCGCGGGCTGCGCGCAGAAGATTCCGGGCGCGGGAGTAATACCCGAGTCCCTCCCAGAGCTTGAGGACTTTCTGTTCATCGGCGCGCGCGAGCGCCGCGATGTCGGGGAATTCCTTCATCCACCGCCCGTAAAACGGGATGACTGCGGCGACGGTTGTCTGCTGCAGCATGAACTCGGAGACCAGCACGGCATACGGATCCCGCGTCTGCCGCCACGGCAGGTCGCGCCCGTTTTTCCTGAACCAGCCGTGCAACCGGCGATGGAATTCCCCAAGTTCTCGCTCCGATATCATCTCGACAGTGCGGGGGATTACGAACTGAAATGCGGGATGTCGTCAGCAAAAACTTTGCACACCCACACGGCCCCCCTCACCCCGGAGCAAGCGGAGCACCTCCGCAAAGTGCTCGAGGGACAGGGCTACGAGTTCGAGGCGAAGCCTTACACGCTCTACTCGGCGAGGAAGCTCAAACTCAACATCGCCGTCTATGAAAAAGGCCCGAAGGCAGTCATCCAGGGAAAGGGGGTCGAAGATTTCATCACGTTTGTGCTGGAGCCGGAAATCCTCGGCGAGGCGAAGCTCGGCTACGAGGAGGTCCGCTCGCCGGAGCTCTTCGAGCCGCATTTCGGCATCGACGAGAGCGGCAAGGGAGACTTCTTCGGGCCGCTCGTCATCGCCGGCGTCTACGTTGATGCCTCGCTGGCAAAGACGTTCCGCGAGGCGGGCGTGCAGGACAGCAAGGCGATCGGGTCGGACAAACGGATCCGCGATCTGGCCGCCGCCATCAGGAAATCCCACGCCCCACACAGCATCGTAACCGTCGCCCCGCCGCGCTACAACGAACTCCACCGGAAAATCGGAAACCTCAACCGCCTCCTCGCATGGGGCCACGCGCGGGTCATCGAAAACCTCTGCGATCTGAGCCCGGATTGCCCCCGCGCCCTCTCCGACAAATTCGCCGACGCGCGCGTCCTCGAACGGGCCCTCATGGAGAAAGGCCGCGCAATCCATCTCGACCAACGCACGAAGGCCGAATCCGATTTTGCCGTCGCGGCGGCCTCGATCCTCGCCCGCGAAAAATTCATCGACTGGCTCGCCGACGCCGCCAAAACATCCGGCGTGGCCCTCCCGCGCGGAGCCTCCGCCGCCGTCAAGTCCGCCGCAAAACAACTGGTCGAAAAACTCGGTCCCGGGGCTCTCGAAAGCCACGCCAAAACCCACTTCAAAACCGCTGCGGAAGTCCTGGGCTGAGCCTCCCCAAGAATCGGATCAGGACACGGGAATCCGCCTGACGAGCGGCCAGTGCCTGTTGAGCCGGACCAGGAGGAAAAATGCCCGCAGCCGCCACCAGGCCGCGAACGGGAGTTCCGTGCGGCCCGCGAGGACGGCGTTGATCGCGCAGACCATCTTCAGCCGGTTGTCCGGCTGGAAGAAAACCTGCGCGAACGGGATCTGGTAAAAATTTTCGATGAACTCCCAGTATTGCGAAATCCGCCGACGGTTTTCCTTTTCGTAGGCCCTCATTCCGGGCGTCATCGCGGCCCCCCTGGCGAGCGCCCCGTCCACGGCCTCGGCCCCGTGCCGGGCACCCGTCATGGCCAGCATCACGCCGCTCGAAAAGACCGGGTCGATGAATCCCGAGGCGTCGCCGATCCGGACAATGCGGGGATCGACCAGCCGCCCGTTGCGATACGAGAAGTCCATGACGGCGTTCAGCGCGTTCAGCGGCTCCGCGCGGGTGAAGCGTCCGCGCGCGGCCGGTGTGCCCCGCACCGCGTCGCGGAAGATTTTTTCCGCATCCTTCCCGAGCTTCTGGAAATCCGCGCGGTCCATCACCAGGCCGACGCTGGTTTTGTTGTCTTCGAGCGGGATCATCCAAAACCACGAGTTCTCGCGGCGGATGATCAGGATGTCTCCCTCCTCGTCCCCGCGCGGCATGTCGAGGCCTGCGAAGTGCCCGAAGATCGCGACTTTCTTGTGCCCGGAATAATATTCACGCAGGGCCTCGCTGTTGGCGGTGAAATTGGAAAGCCCGCTGGCGTCCACGAGGAACTTCGCGCGAACCTCCCGGTCGCTCCCGCCCCCGTCGCGATAGCGGGCCACCACATCGTCCGCGCCCACTTCGTATCCGACAACCCGGCATTCCTCGCGCACGTCCGCACCGGATTCCCGGGCATGGTCCAACAGGAGGTGGTCGAACTTCGAGCGCTCGACCTGGATGGCTTCCCCGTATTCGTTGAACGAGCCTTTCCCGAAATCGATCCGGACGCCGCGCGAGCCGTTGCCCATGAGGAACTGGGCACCTCGCTTTTTCATGAACCCGGCGGAAGCGAGTTTCGGCCAGACGCCGAGCTCGTCGAAAATCCTGCGGTTGTAGGGGAGCAGGGATTCGCCGACGTGGAAGCGCGGGAACTTTTCCTTCTCCAGCACGAGCACCCGCCGTCCGGCCCGCGCCAGCGTGGTGGCGGCCGTCGAACCGGCGGGTCCGCCCCCGACGATCAGGACATCCGTTGTGTGATCCTGCGGCATTTCCCGTGAGGTGTGGCGGAAACCCCGCCGGTTGGTCAAGCAATCTGATGCGGGCACCCTTATGTGGGGGCGCGGCGGATTCCCTTGACCGCAGCCTCGCTGGGAAGGAAAACAATGCGACCATGATTTCTTTGTCAGTGCCGGTTTACAACGAACAGGACGCCCTCCTGCCGCTCTTTGAAAAAGTCAGGAACGTCATGGACCGGCACGGGGAGCCGTGGGAGATCATTTTTGTCAACGACGGGAGCGTCGACGCCAGCGCCGGGATTCTCGACAAACTGGCCGCCGGAAATCCCCGGGTGAAGGTCGTTCACTTCCGCCGAAACTTCGGGCAGACCGCCGCCATGATGGCCGGGTTTGATTTTGCCAGCGGCGACACGATTATTCCGATGGATGGGGACGGCCAGAACGATCCCGAGGACATCCCGCGCATGCTGGCGAAGCTGGACGAAGGATACGAGGTCTGCTCCGGCTGGCGCAAGGACCGGCAGGACAACGCGCTCCAGAGAAACCTGCCCAGCATCATGGCCAACAAATTGATTTCCGCAGTCTCGGGCGTTCCGCTGCACGATTTCGGATGTTCCCTCAAGGCCTACCGGGCGGAGGTGATCAAGGGGGTCCGGCTCTACGGCGAGATGCACCGGTTCCTTCCGATCTACGCGAAGTGGCACGGGGCCCGGATTTCCGAGATCCCGGTCAACCATTATGCCCGCACCTCGGGGAAATCCAAATACGGCCTCGAACGGGTCCTCAAGGTCCTGCTCGATCTGGTGACGGTGAAGTTCCTCGACAAATACATGCTCAAGCCGATGTATCTTTTCGGGTTCTGGGGAATGATCTTTTTTGCGGCATCCGTCATTTTCACGCTGTGGACCTTCTACATGCGTTCCCAAGGCTGGTATTTCACGGCGACCCCGCTGCCGATGATGGCGGTTTTTTCGTTCATGACCGGCATGATTTGCCTCCTCATGGGTCTGCTCGCCGAGATGATCACGCGCACGTTTCACGAGTCGCAAAACAAATCCATTTACCTCGTCAGCGGGACAAGGAACCTGGGCGGATCGCCGGAGGGGCGCTGATGTGCGGGATCGCCGGATTTCTCGGCACGGGAGACCGGGGGGATCTCGGGGCGATGACGGCGCTGCTGGCCCATCGCGGGCCCGATGCGGAGGGATTCTTCATTGACCGGGAGCACGGGCTTCACCTCGGCCACAGGAGGCTGTCGATCCTCGATCTTGGCGGGGGCGGACAACCGATGTCCTCCGCAGACGGGCGGATCGTGGTGGTCTTCAACGGCGAGATTTACAATCATGCCGAACTCCGCGCGGAGCTGGCCGGGAGAGGGCACCATTTTCAGACCGACCATTCCGACACCGAGGTCCTTGTTCATGGCTGGAGGGAGTGGGGCGAGGGGCTGGTCGGGCACCTCAACGGGATGTGGGCGTTCGCGATTTGGGATCGTGATCGGCGGTGCCTGTTTCTCAGCCGGGACCGCTTCGGGAAAAAACCGCTCTACTATTTTCAGCGCGCGGGGACATTCGGATTTTCCTCCGAACTGGCCTCGCTCCTGAAGCATCCGGCGGCCCCCCGCAACCTCTCGGAGACCGCGCGCGTGAAATTTTTTGCCCATGCGCTGATCCCGGCACCGTGGTCGGCGATCGACGGGATCTGGAAGCTGCCGGCCGCCCACAATCTCGTGGTGGAGGAAAACGGCTCCGCCTGCCGGGTGTCCCGGTATTGGCGGTATGTGATCGAGCCCGTCGAGCCTTCTTCGAGCGACTGGGAGCTGGCGGACGATCTGCGCGGGCTCGTCCTTCGCGCGACACGCCGCCGTCTGGTGGCGGATGTTCCGCTCGGGATCTTTTTGAGCGGCGGAATCGATTCCTCCTTCATCGCCGCGCTGGCGGCCGGAGATCTCGGAGGCCCCTCGCTCCACACGTTCACCATCGGATTCACCGAGCCTTCCTTCGATGAATCCGGCCCGGCGAAGCTCGTGGCCGCCCATCTCAACACCTCCCACCACGAGCAGATTCTCGACCTCGACAACGCCCTCGCCTTTCTGCCGGAAATTTTCGCCCTCCTGGATGAACCCCAGGGCGACGGATCGCTGCTGCCGACCTGGCTTCTCGCCCGCTTCGCACGCAGCAAAGTGACGGTGGCCCTTGGCGGAGACGGCGGGGATGAGCTTTTTGCCGGCTACGATCCCTTCCGCGCAATCCGGCTCGCAGAGATCTACTCCCGTGTCGTACCCCGGCCCATCCATGAAGGACTCCGCATGCTGGCGGGCCTGCTGCCGGTCTCGCACGCGAACATCAGCATGGATTTCAAAATCAAGCGCACGCTCCGCGGGTTGAGCCATGAGGCGCGGCTTTGGAACCCGGTGTGGCTGGGGGCGCTCGAACCATCGGAACTGGAGCGCCTGACCGATTCGCGCTTCGATGTTGATGACATCTACGCCGAGGCGATCCAGGCATGGGAAACCTGCCACAACGACGATCCCGTGGACCGCACGCTGCAATTTTACACCGAGATCTACCTCCAGGATGGCATCCTTCAAAAAGCCGACCGGGCCAGCATGATGAACTCGCTGGAAGTCAGGAGCCCGTTTCTGGACATCGATGTCGCGGATTTCGCCAGAAAGCTTCCCCACCGATACAAACTCCGCGGCAACACGACGAAGTATCTTCTCAAGCTGGCGGCGAAGCTCCTCCTGCCGGAGCCGATCGTCCATCGGAAAAAGAAGGGCTTTGGATCTCCGGTCGGAAAGTGGCTGCGCTCCGGGCGCATCGCGCCGGGGCCGGCAAACGAATTGGTCCGCGAAAAGCTGGCGCGGCACCTCGGCGGACGGGCGGACGAGCGGCTGTTCCTCTGGTGCGAATACGTCTGGCAGGAATGGCTGGCGAGGCGGAAAGGAGGAGGGGCGGCGTGAAAAAAGTTCTTCACGTGATCGACAGCCTGCACCTCGGAGGGGCGCAGGAGGTGGTCATGAATCTTGCGACGTGCGGGGACCGGCAAAGATTTTCTCATGAAGTGGCCACGATGCACGGCCACGGAGTTTATTGGGATCGCATGGCCGCGCTGGGCATTCCGCTTCACTCGCTCTCGCCGCACAAATTGTTCCCCTGGTATGCGCTCAGTCTTCCGGCCCTGTTGTGGAAGGGAAAGTTCGACATCCTCCACTGTCACCTTGTCGCGTCGAACATCATCGCGAAACCGATCGGGGGGATTTTCCGGGTGCCCGTCATTTTGAACCACGACCACACGAACGACGACTACCGCGCGAACGGAGGTCTGCGGCTCACTCTGGACTCGCTTTCCAACCGCCTGACTTCGCACATCATCGCGGTCTCGGATTCCTGCCGGCAATTCCTTGTCGGGCGCGAGCGGGTGCCCGCCGAAAAAATCACGCTCATCCAGAATGCCATCGACGTGGGGAGGTTCTCGACAAACTGCGGGACAAGGGCCGGAGCCAGACAAACGCTCGGACTTCCGGAAAATGCACCGGTGGTCGCCGGCGTCGGCCGACTCGATCCCCAGAAGAATTTTTCCCTCTTCCTCCGGACCGCCGCAGCGGTCTTGAAAAAGCATCCCGAAACGGTCTTTCTCCTCGCGGGCGAAGGACCGGAGGAAGGGATGCTCAGGAAACTCGCGCGGGAATCCGGGCTGGGCGAGCGGCTGCATTTTTGCGGGTATGTTCCCGACACCCGGCAGATCTATCTGGCGGCGGATGTCCTGCTGATGCCGTCGCTTTTTGAAGGGCTTCCGATGACGCTTCTCGAAGCCATGTCGATGCGGGTCCCGGTGGTTGCCTCGGCACTCGATGGGATTGCCGAAGTCGTCGAGGATGGCCGGGATGGATTTCTCGTCGCTTCCGGCGACGAGGCCGGGTTTTGCGGGCGGGTCTGCCAATTGATCGGAAATCCCTCTCTGGCCACGGACATGGGCCGGGCCGCTTCGGAAAAGGTCTCGAACCGGTTTTCCTCGGCACGCATGTGCCGGGAGGTCGAGCAGATTTACGACCGTTTCTCGAAATGAAAATCCTTGTTCTGTGCTACGAATACCCGCCCATCGGCGGAGGGGGCGGACGGGTGGCGGCCCGGGTGGCGGAGGGGTTGGCAAAGCGCGGTCACGCACTGCGTGTCGTCACCTCGGGCATGGATCATCTGCCCCGTGCCAGCGTCATCAACAAGGTGGATGTCCACCGCCCGGGATCGTTTCGGCGGCGTGAGGACACCTGCTCGGTGCCGGAAATGGCCCTCCACCTCGCCACCGCCTTCCGCCCTTCGCTCCGGATTTGCCGGGACTGGAAGCCGGACATCATCCACGCGCATTTTGTCGTTCCCACCGGTGCGCTCGCCTTCGCGCTGAACCGGTTGACCGGGATTCCCTACGTTCTCACCGCGCACCTCGGCGATGTTCCGGGCGGAGTGCCCGAACAGACGGACGCGCTTTTCAAGTTTCTGAATCCCGTGATCCGGCCGATCTGGCGAAAGGCGGCTGCCGCCACGGCGGTGAGCACGTTCGTGGCGGATCTCGCCAAGAAAGCCTCCGGCGTGGCCCCCCGCGTCATCCTCAACGGGACCGACCCGGTCTCTGACGAACCCCGGACGGCCCCGAACACCCCCCCGCACATTCTCATGCTCGGCCGCCTCAGCGTTCAAAAGGATCCGCTTCTCGCCATCCGGGCCCTCGCACTCATCCGGGATCTGGACTGGACATTCGAGGTGATCGGGGAAGGCCCGCTCGGAAATGCGATGCGCGACCTCGCGCGGGCGGAAAACATCGCGGACCGCATCACCTTCTCCGGATGGCTCGGGGCGGAGGATGTCGACCGCCGACTCGCCGCGAGCGACATCCTCCTCATGACTTCCCTTCACGAGGGCCTGCCTGTCGCGGGGATCGAGGCGCTCCACCACGGGCTCGCGATCGTGGGAAGCCGGATCGGCGGGCTCGCGGACATCATCGACGCAGGAACCAACGGGTTCCTCGTCGAACGGACCCCCGAAGCATTCCAGGAAACGCTCCGGAAAATCGTCGGAAACCCGCAGCTCCTGCAATCCCTCCGCTCCGCATCGCGGGAAAAATCCAGAAATTTTCGAATGGAGGACCGCATCGCAGACTACGAAGACGTCCTCGCGGCCGCGGCCCTGCATCGGGGGATTCACCTGACCGTATGAGCCCCGCCTTCCCCAAATCCGCGGGTAAGGGAGGGCGAAGCTCCGTCCCGGGAGGGCGAAGCTCCGTCTGAGCCGTAATAAATAGGCTCACACACCACCGGCAGCCGGGAGGCTGCGGGGAAGCCTGCCGCAGGCAGCCCGTCAGGGCATGACCTGCTGGGAAGCGGGCATGGCAAAGGTTCGCCCTCCCCTCGTTGACGTGGCGGATTTGGGCCTTCGGAGAAGCATTGAGTTTCCCAAGGATTTGCGGGATGCTTGTGGTTCATGCGTCTCCCGGATACTTCCCACCTCACCTCGAGACTCTCGAGGTTTCCGATTGGCACGGTGGCCGTCGTTGGGATTGCGGTCGTCCTCCTGTGGGCGTATGGGCGCTATCATCAGAAGCCGGTTCCATCGCCGACGCGTCAGGCGGCCCAGCTTCCGGCCGTGCGTCCGAGGGATACCGGAAAATACGTGCGGGTTCTCTCGATTGACGGCGGGGGGATGCGGAGCCTCCTGGCCTTGAAATGCCTTGAATACATGGAAAAGCGGACTGGGCGGCCGGTCAGCGAATTGTTCGATGTGATGGTGGGGACATCCTCCGGGGCGTTTGTGGTGGCAGCCTTGTCGGTCCCGCTGCAGCAGGACACGCCGCGTTTCACCGCCGCCGAACTCATCAAGGAATTCCCCAGGCTCTGGGCAAAAACGCTCAAAACCCCGCTGCTCCATCCCCTTCTGTCGCTCGATGGCAGGACCGCCCCGAAATACCTCACCCGGACCAGGCAGAAGGTCTTTCAGGAATTTTTTGGCGACACGCAGGTCGGTGCCGCCCTGACAACCGTCATCCTTCCGGCGTATTCCACGAGGGATCAGGTTCCGTTTCTCTTCGCGAGCGACATGGGGAAGAGCGCGTCTTTCTCCGGTTCCAACGGTCGCGCGATCACCGAGGCGGGAGATTTTTACCTGGCCGATGCGGTGACCGCCGCCACCTGCAACCCGTCCGCCTCCGCGCCGTCAAAGATCACGAATTTCGCCGGCGACCAGACCGAGACGCTCGTTGGTGCCGGGATTTATGCCAACAATCCCTCGCTCCTGGCCCTGAGCGAAGCCCTGCTCCGGTTTCCCGGCAAACAATGCGTGTTGATCAGTCTCGGAGCGGGGGTGGCACCACCGGTCCCGGAAGATCCCATCGCCGGATGGAGCAGGTCGGGCAGCGCGGAAGAAATCGTGCGCTTTGCCTCCGAAGCCTCGCAATCCACAACCACCCAGATCACCTCCGCATTGCACCGGTTTGGAAGCGGGCCCGTCGCGGCTTACATCCGACTCGACATCCCGCTGCCCACAAATGCCCTCCCAGCCGACGATGGCTCGGAGCGAAACGCGCGCGAACTGGCCACGCTCGCCGAGAAGCTCGTATCCGACAAATCCGCCACCCTCGACCGCACGGCCGACTTCCTCGGCGCGAAGTAGCCGGAACCGGGGCAATTCGAGTTTTCCGCAGATTGGGTGATTGATGCCCCGCGCCATTCATGGTTTGCTCGTGGGCCGATGATGAATAAATATTTGGCAGTGGCCGAAGAAGCGGCCCAGGCGGCGGGAGGTTTGCTGCGGTCGCAATTCGGCCGCCCGTTGACGGTGGACGAGAGCCACGCCCACGACATCAAGCTGGAGTTGGACAAGCGGAGCCAGGCGCTCATCGAGTCCCTGATCCTCTCCCGGTTTCCCGACCATGCAATCTACGGCGAGGAAGGGATCCGGGGCGATCAACGAAGCGGGCACCAATGGGTGCTCGACCCCATTGACGGCACCGTGAATTTCTTCTACTCGGTCCCGCATTTCGCCATCAGCATCGCCCTCCGGCAGGCCGGAAAAATCATCGTCGGCGTCATTTACGACCCGATGCGTGACGAAATGTGGTCTGTCGCCAGCGGCGGCTCCCCCACCCTCAACGGACAACCGATCCGGGTCAGCGGACGCGCGAGCCTGGGCGAGGCGATCGTCTCGGTGGGCGTCGCGAAATCCATCGATTCGATCAACAGCAGCCTGCCCCTTTTTGAAAGGATGGTCCGCAGTGCCAGGAAATGCCGGATGATGGGAAGCGCCTCGCTGGATATCGCCTACGTGGCCTGCGGTCGGCTGGACGCCTACATCGAGGGCGCGGTCAGCCTCTGGGATGTGGCGGCGGGCCTCCTTCTCGTCGAGGCGGCCGGAGGCACGGTGCAACTGACGCCCCATGCGGATGATCCCGACAAGTATGCCATCGTGGCCACAAGCGGAAAAATCGAACTGTCAGCATGATCGCCACCGGGATCGGATACGATGTGCACCGGCTGGTGATGGACCGCCCGCTGGTTCTGGGCGGAGTCCGGATCGAGCACTCCCTGGGCCTGGAAGGCCACTCGGATGCGGATGTCCTCTGCCACGCGATCGCCGACGCCCTGCTCGGCGCGGCCGGGGAACCGGATATCGGCCACATGTTCCCGAACACCGATCCCTCGATCCGGGGCATCAGCAGCCTCGAAATCCTCCGCAAAGTCCGTGCCCGCCTGGATGAACTCTCGATCAAGATTCACAACGTCGATGCCACGCTCATCGCCGAGGAACCCCGCATCTCCCCCCACCTCGCCGCCATGAAGGAAAACGTGGGCAAAACCCTCGGCCTGCCGCCCTCACGGGTCGGAATCAAGGCCACGACGAACGAGGGGATGGGATTTCCCGGCCGCGGCGAAGGAATGGCTGCCCTTGCCACAGCCTGTGTGGACCGCTGATCCCGCTTCGCAACCGGCGGCACGTCCGTGGGATTGCATTTTGTGGCGGGGGACACTTAACTGACCGGCTCATGCCGATTCGCTTTTTTAACACCTACTCCCGCCAAATCGAGGATTTTGTTCCGATGGAGCCCGGGGTCGTCCGCCTCTACACGTGCGGACCGACGGTTTACAATTTTGCCCATATCGGAAACTTTCGGGCCTACATCTTCGAGGACCTTCTCCAAAGGCATCTGGAATACCGGGGGTTCCGCGTCATCCGCGTCATGAACCTCACCGACGTGGATGACAAGACGATCCGGGGATGCCGGGCGGCAGGCGTTCCCCTTGCGGAGTTCACCCAGCCGTTCAAAAAGGCCTTCTTCGAGGACCTCGACGCCCTCCGCATCAAACGCGCGGACCATTTTCCCGAAGCCACCGCCGCCGACCATATCACCCGGATGATTTCGATGATCTCCGCACTCGTGGAAAAAGGCCATGCCTACCGCGCGGAGGACGGCTCGGTCTATTTCCGGATCCGCTCGTTCCCAGGCTACGGCAAACTCGCCCACATCGTGCTGGACGAACTCAAATCCGGAGCCCGCGTCCGCAGTGACGAATACGAAAAGGAAAATGTCGGGGATTTTGCGCTTTGGAAGGCCTGGGACCAGGCGGACGGCGACGTCTGGTGGGATAGCCCATGGGGACGGGGCCGCCCGGGGTGGCATATCGAATGCAGCGCCATGGCGACCGGAATCCTCGGACCGCAAATCGACATCCATTGCGGGGGCGAGGACAATATTTTCCCCCATCACGAAGCGGAAATCGCCCAAAGCGAATGCGTGACGGGACTCCCGTTCTCCCGCTACTGGCTCCACTGCAAACACCTTCAGGTCGAGGGAACCAAAATGGCCAAAAGCGCCGGCAACTTTTTCACGCTCCGCGACCTGACCTTGGACAAGGGTTGGACGGGCCGCGAGGTCCGATACGCCCTCCTCGCTGTCAAATACCGGGAACCACTCAACTTCACCATCGAAGGACTCTCCGCAGCTCGCAGTGCGCTCGCACGCTTGGATGAATGGTCTCGCAGAATACGCGAACTCTCGAAACCAGCGAACTCAGCAAACAAAGCGGAGATTCCTGGGATTGACGCCTTTGGATCGGCATTGGACGACGATTTAAACATCTCAGCGGCACTGGCTACTGTCTTTGATGTGATCCGGGAGACCAACCGGAAAATCGACCTGGGCGACCTCACGCCAGAGGCAGCCAAATGGTTGATCGAATGGTTGCAGGGGGTTCAATCCGTCCTGGCCATAGAGCCGGAAGTCGAGGAAATTCCCCGCGAGGTTCTCTCCCTTGCCGAGCTCCGTTCCCAAGCCCGCGCCAACAAGGACTGGAAGTCCAGCGACTCGATCCGCGATCAAATCCAAGTCCTCGGATGGACGGTCAAGGACGGAAAAGACGGCCAAAAACTCACCAAAACCTGATTCCATGCATGCACCCACCGACTTCTTCGACCTCCAGCACACAGAGCATCGCGTCATCTTTGAAAATGTGGAATACGTCTGGCAGGCGCTCTCGAAAATCACCCCTTATCTGCAATTCAGATTAAAACCCGCCATTTTAGGAAAAACAATAGGTAAGCCATTTATCAGCAACGCTGTTTTTATCGGTGAAGGAACAGTCATTGAGCATGGGGCGATGATTAAAGGTCCGGCATGGATCGGCGAAAACTGCGAAATTCGCAACGGTTGCTATATTCGCGAAAACGTCATCGTTGGGAACGGGGTTATTGCCGGAAATTCCTGTGAGTTTAAGAATTGCCTGGTCTTCGACGGGGCGCAGGTCCCGCATTACAACTACGTGGGGGATTCGATTCTGGGCCATCAATCGCACCTGGGAGCCGGTGCCATCCTTTCGAATGTGAAGCTCGATAAATCGGAGGTCGCCGTTCAGGGGCCGGATGCCCTGCTTCCGACAGGCCTGAGGAAATTCGGAGCCATCGTGGGAGATCACGCCGAAGTCGGATGCAACAGCGTGCTGAGTCCGGGGTCCCTGATCGGAAAGAATTCGATTTTGTATCCCGGGAGCCAATGGCGGGGATATCTGTCGGCCAACCGCATCGCAAAGATCCGGCAGGAGTTTTCCCTCGTCGAACGCCGCCGATGACGAAGCCGGTCACCGTCAAGGCCCCGGGCGAGCTGCTGCCCTTTCTGTTCGCCACGTGGCCGGAGACGAAGAAAACCAGAATCCGCAGCCTGCTGAAGCACCAGTCCGTGACGGTAAACGGGGAGCCGGTGACACAATTCAACCATCCCCTGTTGCCGGGCGATGTTGTCAGCATCCGTCCCGTTCGCTACGCGGCACCGAAGTCTTCCATTTCGGCGGGGATCAAAGTGTGGTTCGAGGATGCGCACCTGATCGTCATCGACAAGCCGTCGGGGCTCCTGAGCGTTGCGAGCACTGCCGAGGATGAGAGGACGGCCTACTTCCAGATCACGAACCACCTCCGGGGGAACAGGATGAATAGCCGCGAGAGGGTCTGGATCGTGCACCGTTTGGACAAGGAGACATCAGGGCTCATGGTCTTTGCCAAGACACCGGAGGCGAAGGAATTTCTCCAGGGCCGTTGGGAGGAGAACGAAAAGCACTACGAAGCGGTGATCGAGGGGCGGCTCCGGAACAGGGAAGGCATCTTCGCATGCGATCTCGACGAGAGCAACAAGTTCAAGGTCCGCATCGCAAAAGCCTCCGAACTCACGCGCCATGCGATCACGCATTACAGAGTGCTCGCCGAGGACGCAAAAGTTTCGTTGGTCCATCTCCGGCTCGAGACCGGAAGGCGCCACCAAATCCGCGTCCAACTCGCCGCCGAAGGATGCCCGATCATCGGAGACGAGAAATACGGCGCGGTCACCGATCCCGCCGGGCGGTTGGGGCTGCACGCCACATTCCTGAAATTCTTCCACCCGGCCACACGGGAGGAAATGCGCTTCACATCGCCGCTTCCCAGGACGCTGAACGCCCACGCCCCATCGAAAACTCAGACTTATTTCACAGGTTCTCAGCACGGGAACCCGCAGACCAGATCCCTGAGCTCCGAGGGCGATTCCAACAAATGATCCGGGCTCAGGGAACACAGCGACTTCCGGCTGTTGTATCCCCAAGTGACGGCGGCCACGTGAATTCCGGTTTCCTGCGCCGCCTCGATGTCGCGGACCTCGTCCCCGACGAGAAGCACCTGTTTGGGCTTCAATTTTTTCTCCTTGAGAATCCTGCGGATCACCCGCGCTTTCCCGGCAAGCTTCGAGGAGGTGCGGATAAAATCAAAAAGCTCGAGGTCGAACCGTCTCAGGAACTCGGCGACATTTTTCTCCGAGTTCGAGGTCAGGATCCCGAGCCGGAACCCGCCCGCATGAAGATCCCGGACGATGTCCGACATTCCGGAGAGAGGGCGGATTTGGTCCATCCGCTTGCTGAGCTCCTCCCTGCCCCGTTTCGAAATCCTTGGCATGCGGGTGGCCGGAATCCCCAGAAACTTCATCAGCTCGCGGGTCCGCATGTCGCGGGCGCGCGGCAGATCGGCCTCCTCCAGCCGACGGTAGCCGAACTCCGGGGCCATCGAATTGAGGATCTCGAGCCCGCATTGGAAGGTGTCCGCGACGGTGCCGTCGAAATCGAAAAGAAGCAGCTCGGGGCGCGTTGCCAGATGGCCTGCGGCACCGGCCCGGCGGCGGCCTCCGCGCATGACGAAGCGCGCAAACCGCTTCACGCGGGAACTTTTTGCGGCAACACCGTGGTTCTTTTGAATTTTGCCTCCTCGGGTTCAGGTCGCGATCATGAAGCGGCGAACCTACACGCAGCCCGCCATCACGACCAGCTTTTCATGTGGCTTGCTTTTTATCGCGGAGGCGAAAGAATCCGAGGGTCGGCCTTCCCTCGGGGGATCGCCAGCCAAACCAATTTAAAACTCTTGAAAATTCTTGTCACTGGAGGAGCCGGGTTTCTGGGATCCCATCTCTGCGAACGCCTGATCGAAGCGGAACACGAAGTGATCTGCCTCGACAACTTCTTCACCGGCCGCAAAACCAACGTCCAGCACCTGCTGGGAAACTCCCGCTTCGAGCTGGTCCGCCACGACGTGATCGACCCGTTCAAAATCGAGGTCGACCAGATCTACAACCTGGCCTGCCCGGCCTCCCCGCCACACTACCAGTTCAACCCGATCAAGACGACGAAGACGTCGGTGATGGGGGCGATCAACTGCCTCGGCCTGGCAAAACGGGTGAAGGCCCGGGTTTTCCAGGCCTCCACCTCGGAGGTCTACGGGGATCCGGAAATCCATCCCCAGACCGAGGGTTACTGGGGGCATGTCAACCCGATCGGCCTGCGCTCCTGCTACGATGAAGGCAAGCGATGCGCGGAGACCCTGTTTTTCGATTATCACCGGGAAAACCGGGTGGACATCCGCGTGATCCGGATCTTCAACACCTACGGTCCGCGCATGCTGGCCAATGACGGGCGCGTGGTTTCGAATTTTGTCGTCCAGGCATTGCGCGGGGAAGATCTGACCGTGTATGGCGAGGGATCGCAGACGCGATCGTTTTGCTATGTCGACGACCTGATCGAGGGATTCATCCTCTTCATGAACCAGACCGGGATTGTCGGCCCGATGAATCTTGGAAATCCCGGTGAGTTTACCATGCTGGAGCTTGCGGAGTTGGTGTTGGCCAAGGTCGGAGGCAAATCCCGCATCACCCACAAGCCCCTCCCGGCCGACGATCCCAAGCAGCGTCGCCCGGACATCTCGCTGGCCAAAAAGCACCTTGGCTGGACGCCGAAAGTTCCCTTGGAAGAGGGCATCGCGCGGACGATCCACTACTTCCGAAAATCGTTGGGGATCGCTTCCTGAGAACGGGTTGGCCGACGCCATGAGTCAGACAATCCTTGTCACAGGCGGAGCCGGGTTCATCGGCGCAAATTTCGTTCTCGACTGGATTCGCCACGAGGGAACTCCCGTGGTGAACCTCGACAAACTCTCGTATGCCGGAAATCTGGCGAGCTTGTCCCCCGTCTCGGTGGATGCCCGCCACATCTTTGTGCAGGGAGACATCGGGGATTCCTCACTGGTCGGGCGTCTCCTGGAATCCCACCGCCCGCGCGCCATCGTCAACTTTGCCGCAGAATCCCACGTCGACCGATCCATTCATGGCCCACGCGATTTCATCCAGACCAACATCGTCGGGACATTCGAGCTCCTCGAGTCCGCACGCGGCTACTGGAACAACCTCGATGACACCGCCAGGAAGGGCTTCCGGTTCCTCCATGTCTCGACCGACGAAGTCTACGGATCACTGAAAAAAGGCGAACCCGCATTCACGGAACTCAACCGGTATGAACCGAACAGCCCTTACTCGGCCTCGAAGGCGGCCAGCGACCACCTGGTCCGCGCCTACCATCACACCTACGGCCTCCCGGTTCTCACCACGAATTGCTCGAACAACTACGGCCCGCTCCAGTTCCCGGAAAAACTCATCCCCCTCATGATCGTGAACGCCCTCGCCGGACGCGCCCTGCCTGTCTATGGCGACGGCCAACAGATCCGCGACTGGCTCTACGTCGGCGACCACTGCAGCGCGATCCGCAGGGTCCTCGAAGCCGGCTCTGTCGGCGAAGTCTACAACATCGGCGGGTGGAACGAAAAACCGAACATCGAAATCGTCCACACGATCTGCGGGCTTCTCGACGGAATCCGTCCAAGGCCCGATGGGCAATCCTACCGGACGCAGATCACCCCGGTCGCCGACCGGCCCGGCGACGACAGGCGCTACGCCATCGATGCCGGAAAAATCGAACGCCTGCTCGGTTGGCGGCCATCCGAAACCTTCGAAACCGGAATCCGAAAAACCCTCCGGTGGTATCTCGAAAACCCCGCGTGGATCGCGGACGTGCAGTCCGGAGCCTACCGCGACTGGGTCGAAAAAAATTACTCGGGCCGGACCGCATGAAGATTCTCCTGTTCGGAAAATCCGGACAAGTCGGATGGGAGCTTCAGCGGAGCCTCGCGCCGCTCGGAGAACTCGTCGCGCCCGACTCCGCGAGCCACGGGCTTTGCGGCGATCTCCGGAACACCAAGGGCCTCGCGGAAACAGTCCTCGGGACCGCGCCGGACGTGATCGTGAATGCCGCCGCCTACACCGCTGTTGACAAAGCCGAATCCGAACCCGAACTGGCGGCGGCACTCAACACCCGCGCTCCGGAAATCCTCGCGGACTCCGCGTGCCGGTGCGGGGCGCTTCTCGTCCACTACTCCACCGACTACGTTTTCGACGGCAGCGGGAACCGTGCATGGACCGAGGCGGATCCCGCAGGACCGCTCAACGTCTACGGACGGACCAAGCTCGCCGGCGAACTGGCCATCCGGGAATCGGGCTGCCGGCACCTGATCTTGCGCACCAGTTGGGTCTACGCCTCCAAAGGGAAAAATTTCGCCAGGACGATCCTCGGATTGGCCGCCGGGCGGGAATGCCTTTCCGTGGTTGCCGATCAAATTGGGGCACCAACGGGAGCCGATCTCCTGGCGGATGTCACCGCGCACGTGCTCAGGCAATCGCGGGAAAGCCACGCGGTTGCCGGGCTCTACCACCTCTGCGGCGGCGGGGAAACCTCGTGGCACGGCTACGCCGAATTCGTTTGCGGGCTCGCGCGACAGGCCGGTCTCCCGCTCAAAGTCAAAACCATCGAGCCCGTTCCCAGCAGCGGCTTCCCCACCCCGGCTCCCCGTCCCCTGAACTCCCGCCTGGACACCTCGAAGCTGCGCTCCGCGTTTGACCTGCGCCTGCCGCACTGGCAGGATGGGGTCGCGCGCATGCTGCACGAAATTCTTCCGGAAATCACATGAACAAACGCAAAGGCATCATTCTTGCCGGGGGCTCCGGAACCCGCCTCCACCCAATCACGCAGGCCGTCTCCAAGCAGCTCCTGCCGGTTTACGACAAACCGATGATCTACTACCCGCTCAGCACGCTCCTGCTCGCGGGCATCCGGGAAATCCTGATCATCTCCACCCCTCACGACCTGCCGTCATTCCGGCGGCTTCTCGGCGACGGTTCCCGCCTCGGCGTTTCGTTTTCGTTCTGCGAGCAACCCAGCCCCGACGGGCTCGCCCAGGCATTTGTCCTCGGCGAATCGTTTCTGGGTGGAAATCCGGCCGCCCTCGTGCTCGGAGACAATCTTTTCTACGGCAGCGAGCTCACCCAGATCCTCCTCGACGCCGATGCCTGGCGCGGGGGAGCCACAATTTTTGCCTACGAAGTCAACAACCCCTCGGATTACGGGGTCGTCGAGTTTGATGCGGACGGACGGGCGATCTCGCTCGAGGAAAAGCCGACAAATCCCAAAAGCCGGTGCGCCATCCCGGGCCTCTATTTCTACGACGGGCGCGTGGCCGATCTCGCCCGTTCGCTCAAACCCTCGGCGCGAGGCGAGCTGGAAATCACCGACCTCAACCGCCTCTACCTCGCGGAAGGGACGCTCCGCGTCAAACGCTTCGGACGCGGAACGGCCTGGCTCGATACCGGCACCCACGAATCCCTGCTCGAAGCCGGTGACTTCGTGCGCGCAATCCAAAACCGCCAGGGCCTCCGGATCGCCTGCCTCGAAGAAATCGCCCACTCCAGAGGCTGGCTGACCGACGACCAACTCGCCGAAACCGCCGAGCAATTCGGGAAATCGTCCTACGGTGCCTATCTGAAAAGCATCCTCGAAAGACCCCAGCCATGAGAGTCGAACACCTCAAAATCGAAGGAGCCCTTCTGCTCCAGCCAAAAACCTACGGCGACGAACGCGGGTTCTTCCTCGAAATGTGGAACCGGAAAACCTTCGCCCGGATCGGTCTCGACGTGGATTTTGTCCAGGATAACCACAGCCGCTCGGAAAAATACGTCCTGCGCGGGATGCACTATCAGGTGAACGGCACCGCGCAGGGCAAACTGGTCTGGGTGTCGAGCGGGGCCGTCTTCGATGTGGTCGTGGACCTTCGTGAAGGCTCGCCAACGTTCGGCAAGTGGGACGGGCGACTGCTCACGGGAGCCTGCCACGAACGCCTCTGGGCCCCCCCCGGCTGTGCGCACGGGTTCCTCGTCGTGAGCGACTACGCCGACTTCCACTACAAATGCTCCGACTACTACTCGCCGAATGACGAGCGCGTCCTCCGTTGGGATGATCCCGAAACCGGCATCTTCTGGCCGATGCCCGTGGGGCTCAAACCGAAGGTCGCCGCCCGCGACTCCGCCGCCCCAGGCTTTTCGGACTGCGAAAAATACGCGGTCGGCGCGGATCTCGGGCGGGGGTTTCCTGCCAAATGAAGTCGATCACCGAACAACACGCGCCAGCGGCCCGGGCCAACAGGCGGATTCTCAGCGGCCTGTCGGAAGGCCAGGTTTTGCAGCGGCTGGGCCCCAAGGGAGCCTCGGTCGCCCTGTCGGGAACCTGCCCCAATTCCGGCCCTCTCGCGGTCACCATCGCTTCAAAAAACGGCATCCTCAAAGGCTGGAAAAATCGCGCCGTTGGCCGTGCCGCGAAGGGGAAATTCACGCTCGAACTCGCCGGCATTCCCGCAGGCGGGCCTTACCGCCTTGATCTGCGCGGCGGCGGCATCACGGCGCGTGTGCGGGAATTTTTTGTCGGCGATGTCTGGCTGATTGCCGGGCAGAGCAATGCGCAGGGCGTCGGCAACATGTCGGAGGCCCCGCGGCCGCATCCGCTTATCCGGAGTTTTTCCATGCGGCGCGAATGGATGCGCGCGGAGGAACCTTTGCATCTGTTGGGGGAATCTCCCGATTTCTGCCACAACGGTGCCAGACAATGCGCGCCGGAGGAGTCGGCCCGGTTGCGGCGATCCAACGGCAAGGGCGTGGGGCCGGGGTTGTGGTTTGCACGCGAAATGCTCGACCGTTCGGGCGTGCCCCAGGGTCTCATCTGCACGGCGCACGGCGGCACCAGCATGTCCCAGTGGAGCCCCGTCCGGGAGATCGACGGAAAGACTTCGCTCTACGGTTCGCTGATGGATTCGGTCGAAGCCACCGGGCAGCCGGTGGCCGGGGTCCTGTGGTATCAGGGGGAAAGTGACGCCAACGCGCAGGCCGCCCCCCTTTACACCGGACGGATGCGGAAGCTGGTGGCGGCGTTGCGAAAAGATCTGCGGCAGCCCGGCCTGCCGTGGCTCACCGTCCAGATTGCGCGCGTCTTCGGGAAACGTCCGGCCGCCGACGAAGCGGCCTGGAACCAGGTTCAGGAGCAGCAGCGCCTTCTTCCACGCGCCATCAAAAATCTCTCCGTGGTGGCGGCTGTTGATCTTCCGCTGGACGACTTCGTCCACATTTCGGGGGCCGGGCAGGCCCGCCTGGCGGCGCGCCTCGCGCGCGAGGCGGATCGTCTGGCGCATGGCAACCGCCGGGAAACCAGCCCGCCGCAGCTTCTTTCCGTCTCTTCCTCACGCCTGCTGAAAACGGTTCCGCCCATCAACTCCCACGTCGTGGATGTGGTGTTCAAGGACGTGGTCGGGGGATTGCGGGCCGTCGGAGAGCCAACCGGATTTGTCCTCGTCGATCCGGACGGATGCGACCTGCGCGCCATTTACAAAACCACCCTGCACGGCAACACCGCCCGGTTGCACCTGATCTCCGTCTTCCAGAATGCCCTGCTTTGCCACGGAATCGGAAGCTCGCCGATCTGCAACATCACCGACGGACGGGACCATGCGCTGCCGGTTTTCGGCCCGCAGCCGCTGGGCCAGCCGAAAGTCTGGCTTCCCTTTGTCAAACAATGGAAGGTGACCCCGCCCGTCCCCTCCCCGCTACCCCTCGACCGGATCGACATACCCGACGTGGACGCGCTCGGAGCCGAGGTGAAAACCTATGGCGAAAACGAATTCAACCTCGATGGGTTTATCAACGAGCATCCGCGCTGGTCCGGCGCTGATGGGCACGGCTATTTTGCCGCGCTCGTCAAATTGCCCGAGCCCATGCGCCTGGAATTCCTTATGGGTTATGACGGACCCTTCCGGCTCTGGCTGGACCGGAAGCCGTTTTTCACCAACATGGAGGGCCGCAATCCCTGCTTTCCCGACGAAAGCAGCAAGGTCGCCACATTGGCCGCAGGAACCCATGCCATCCACGTGGCCATGGACATCAAGCACGGCGCGGCCTGGGGGTTCTTTCTCCGCTTCGTCCGCAAGGACATCCCGTTGGCGCGGATCAAGGCCGGACATTTTTCCAAGCCGGTTTATGGGGTGTGAGAAGTCGTTCAGCCCCGCCAACGAGGGACATGCCCGCTGAAAGTCATTGAGCGGGACATTCGCGGCCTGGAGGAGGAGATCGTGCGGATGCTCAAGGAGGTCACGGCGTGAAACCAGCGACCGAAATGACCAAAGGGACACAAGGATTGTGCGGCATTTGCGTCGCTTTACATCCCCTCAGTCCCTTCCGCAAATGAAACCCTCCCCAGACGGCTTCATCCCGCCGCACGGTGGCTACCAGAAACTCCTGGCTTACCAGAAGTCCGTGGTGGTCTATGATGCCACGCTGCATTTTTGCGACCGCTTTGTGGACAAGAAATCCCGCACCCACGACCAGATGGTGCAGGCCGCCCGCTCCGGCAAACAGAACATCCTCGAAGGCAGCGAAGCCAGCGCCACCTCGAAGGAAACCGAGATCAAGCTCACCAACGTGGCCCGTGCCAGCCAGAAGGAGCTTTTGGAAGACTACCGCGACTTCATGCGCAACTGCAACATCAAGGAATGGAAACCCGACCACCCGTATGCCCTCCGCCTGCGCCGCCTCAATCGCACCCCGGACGCCAATTACGCAACATTCAAGAAGGGCATCGAGCACCCCGACCCGGCGATCTGCGCCAACGTGATTGCCGGCCTCATCAAGGTGACCTGCTACCTGCTCGACCAGCAACTCAAGCGCCTGGAGCAGGATTTTCTGAAAGAGGGTGGCCTGCGCGAGCGCATGACCCGCGCCCGCCTCGCCGCCCGTCGCCAGCAAGGAGGCCCATCGTGAATCACCCGTTCCGTCCCTGCCCGTCCCTGCTGTCCCTGCCCGTCCCTTGTGTCCCTGCCGTCCCTGGAGGCTCGCCCATGAGTCCCATACGACCCACGGTCTTCAAGTGTAATGCAGTTGCGCCGTCGCGCAACAGGCGGCGGATGCCGTGACCCGCACCCAATGGACGCTGAACCCGTCCGGGAAGACATGCGGCTCGTAGCCCTGCGCCGGGACCTTCACGTTCGCATAGGTCTTCCACGCGCCGCAGCCGAGGAAATCGACTTCGACTTTGAAAGTGACGGCTTTTTTTGCGTCGTGGCTCAGGTGCAGGACTTTCTTATCGAAGCCGGTCATCAGATACGGATCCGAAGGCACGCCGCCCCGGACGCGCTCCTCCCACCACGGGCCGCCCCAGCCTTTGGGTTTTCCAAAATTCCAAAGATCGTCCGTTTTGCCAAACCACAGGCCCGATTGCGGCTCGGCGCATTGCAGGTTGCCGCCACTTTCGTGGCTGGTATTGTCCGCGCCGAGGACCAGCATTCCCCGCCAGGAACAAAAATCGCCATGCACCCAGAGATGCGTGGAAATCGGGCGGATGCCCCAGACGTGGTTTCCGTAGGCCCACGGGGACAACTCATAGAACATCCCGTGATGGTCCATCAGCAGGCGCTCGTGATCGACGGAACGGATGCGCGGCCACTCGGTCTGCCATTTGTGGTCCCAGCAATGGGAAGCCTTCGGCAGGCGGTAGGTGCGCCAGGTTTTGTCGCCTCCGGTGAAAACCTTCAGGATCGCCGAGGCACGGTCCCATCCGGTGGCGAAGATGTTGCCGCCGTAGGGTCCGAGTCCGTTCAATCCGACATAGGGCTTGCGCTCGATGACCGTCCACTTCCCGCCGTCGTATTCCGCCAGCGTGCCCTCACTTTGCTGTCCGAGAAAATCCGCTTCGCTGTAGTCGTTGTTCGCGATGACCAGGCGCCCGCCCTCCGTGTAACAATCCTTGTAATGGCAGGAACCTTCGCCGGGGGTTTTCAACTCCTTCGTCAGATCGAACAGCAGCTTCGTTTTCAAAGTGCGGACGTTCAACTCGAACAACTCCCCCTCCATGCCGAGCATGTAGACGAGATTCCCGGGGTCGGTGAGATGCGTGGCGGTGCCGCACAGGCGGACATCCGCCAGCTCCCTCACCGTGCGCACCTTGTGCCTGGTATCCACGAGGTGGGGTCCGATGATCAACTGGCTGGAGGGACTGTGGACCATGCGGTTGGCGTAGGTGCCATCGACCGCCTCGGGATGGCGGGTCATGGAGAAATCCTCTTCGATCACCCGCAGCCCCGTTCCCGTGCCGGTCTGGCGGCGGTGCGAGGAATAGTTGAGGACATAGAGCCTGCCGAGCCAGGGCATGAGGCAGCCGATGCCGATCTCGCTGCGCGGCGGGCCGAAATCGGCCACCTGGGCCAGCGAGGGGATGACGCCGGAGATCTGGAACGGAGGGGCGGGCTTTGTTTTCATCGGGGCCAAGCTTCTCCGCACGGAAAGAGTTGCGCAATCACCAGAAAATGTTCACAGTAACATCATGTCCTCCGCCAGCCGTCCCACCCTGCGCGACGTGGCGCGTGAGGCCGGGGTGAGCCACATGACGGTTTCCCGCGCGGTGCGCGGCGAACACCGCGTTTCCCCGGCCACGCGGGAGCGCGTGGAGAAAGCCGTCCGCAAACTGGGCTACCGGCCCGATCCCGCGCTCTCGGCGCTGGCCGCCTACCGCACGCGCGGTGGCGGCGGGCACGGCGGCATGCTGGCCTTTCTGCACTGCGATGCCACGGACTTCAGCCAGCTTGTCTCCGAAGGCACCCGCGCGGAAGCGGAACGTCTCGGCTACACGCTCGAACCGCATCCCCTGCCCCGTCCGGCCGCCGCCCAACGCCGTCTTGGGCGCATCTTGTTTCATCGCGGAGTCCGGGGACTTTTGTTCGGCCCGTCACAGTCCGCATGGCGGTTCGAGGGGTGGGCATGGGAGCAGTTCACGCCGATTTCCCTCGGGGCACTGTCGCACCAACCGGCCATGAACAGCGTGGCCATGGATTACTTTGACGGCGTGATGAAGGCCGCCTCCCATCTGCGGGCACTCGGTGCGCGCCGCGTGGGACTGGCCGTCGACCCCGCGCTGGAATCCCGCACCGGGCACCGCTGGCTCGGCGGATATGCCGCCGCGCAACACCCCTCCCGCCCGATCCCCCCCTATTCCGGCAATGCGCGCGATCATGCCGCCCTCAGACATTGGTGCCGGAAAAACCGGCTCGATGGCGTGCTCACGATCCACCGCAGCGTCTGGCAGGCTCTGCGCGCCCAAGACGTGAAATGGGTCTTCCTGAACGCATTTGAATGCCCGCCCGGAGGTTCGCATGTGGCTTTCGATCCCATGAAAATCGGCATGGAGGGCGTCCGCTTCCTCCACCATCAGCTCTTGAACCGGGAGTTCGGGTTGCCCGCCGAAATCAAGACCGTCACCCTGCGTGGCACCCTGGTTTGGGGGCGGGAGAATGCAGGGAGTTAAGCCCGGACCCGGCGATGCCCCGGATGGCGGCCCACTTGCGGCGGAAGCAATCCGCCGGGCGACATCATGGCGATGAGGCGCGGAGCCCCCTCCCTTTCCATTGAAAAACATTCTGGTTTTTCGTTTTTCGCAGCGCGGGAAAAAGATCCAAACCCGAAGAATCTCTTTGATAATCCGCACCGCAGTGCCCATCATCGTCCTGCTGTCATGCTCCACCGAATGACATTTTCGGAAAACAGAAGACTCACACAAAGACGCGAAAAAATCCAAGAAAGGTTGGGTCACAGGGGATTCGCAGAATCCGAATTTATGACGCAGGAGAGTATATGAATGTTCGGCTCTTCGGCAAGACCGGCCACGCCGTCGGGGAACTCGGTTTGGGGTGTTGGCAGCTCGGCGGCACGGACTGGAGCGGGCTCAGCGACCTGAGGGCGCGCAGCATCCTCATCGCGGCGGCGGACTCGGGCATCAATTTTTTCGACACGGCCGATGTCTACGGCAACGGGCGCAGCGAGGAAGTTCTCGGTGCCTTCCTGAAGGATCGCAAAGAGAACATGATGGTCGCCACCAAAGTGGGCAGAGCCCGCGGGATCTACCCCTCCGGCTACACGTGGGATGCCATCCGGAGCGCCGCCGAATCCTCCCTCAAACGCCTCGGCATTCCCGCCATCCACCTCCTGCAACTGCACTGTGTGCCTGTCGGCGTGCTGGAGGACGGCGAAATATTTGACTGGCTGCGTCGGCTGCAGGCCGACGGGAAAATCCGCAATTTCGGTGCCAGCGTCGAAACGGTCGAGGAGGCCGTGCTCTGCCTGGAGCAACCGGGGCTCGCCTCGCTCCAATTGATTTACAACCTTTTTCGGCAGGAGCCGGAAAAGGAAATCTTCCCCCTCGCCATCCAGAAGGGGGTGGCGGTTATCGTCCGTCTGCCGCTCGCGGACGGTCTCCTCGGCGGCCATCTCAGCGGACCACCCGTCCCCTCCGGCTACACCGGGAGCCCCAAACCAGGGGGCCAGCCCCCGCAGGACACGATCACCTTCTGCGGGCTCCCCCTCGATCGGGGACTCCAGCTTGTGACGAGGGTTCAGAGCATGCTGCCTCATGGGATGACCCTGCCCCAGATGGCCTTGCGCTTCGCGCTCGACCACGAGGCGGTTTCGGTCGTGATCCCCGGGTCAAGCAGGCCCGCCCAGGCCACCTCGAATGCCCAGGCCGCCAACATGCCTCCTCTGGCTCCGGTCCTGCACGATCAGCTCAGGGACTTTTTCGAGAAAGAGGTCGCCCCGTTCATCATCCGGGAACCGGGCTGAGAATCCGGGGCCGCAGCCCGCGCAAAAAAAAGAGGCGCGTCGGCGCGGAGATCCCGGGCAGACTCGCCCGGAAAGCCAAGGCCCCGATCTCGGTGCCCCTCCCCCCCCGCTTCCCAAAGCAACACCGTCAGGATTTCCTGGGGCGGCTTGCCTTGGGATACTTCCCGGGCACCAGAAATTTCGGGATGCTTTGCTGGAGTTCCTCCCGGACGATCAAGCGGATCCTTTGCTCGTCGCTCTCCGGCGAGTCCGCCCGGTCAATGAGGAGTTCGATGAATTGGGCGAGGCTGAGGTTGAGCGATTCCGCAAGGGCATGGGCCTTTGCTTTCCGTGCGGGGGACAAACGCAATGTCGTGCTCTCACTCTGGAGATTGATTCTTCCCATCTCGCGCTGATTCTTACGCCATCCGGACAGTGTCTGCAATTTCTGTTTGCCGCAAAGTCCAGCCATGTTATACGTCATTGTGACGCTTGTATGACGTATCATCCAACTCCCATGAAAGAGTCTGAAAACAGCGATGCGTCGGCATCTCCCCTCCGCGCCCTCACCCTGCGGATCCCGCTCGAAAAAAAACGGAAGGCCTACGAGTTGGCCAAAAAACGGCGCGTCAGCTTGTCCCGCCTCGTCGAGACGCTTTTGGACAATTACCGGGAGTTCCCACGAAGTTGACCCCGCCCCCCACGGAGACCCCATGACCCCCTGCCAGGAAACCCTTCGGAAGGCCATCATCGAGGCCGACAGAAACCCGTCTCCCACCCGTCCGGGCCGCACGGGGAGCGACTCCCTCAGAAATATTCTCCACGATCTGAAGACCCCCTTGAACGGCGTCGTCATGTGCCTCGAGTTGCTGAAGACCGCCCGACTGACAGGAGAACCGGAAGAGTGGCTGCGGGAGGCCATCAAATCGGCGGAAGTTCTCGGGGAAATGTTGGCATGCCTCGAAACCTGCGGAGAAAAGTCCGAGGCCGACCCGGGCATGAGCCTGCTGGTTCTCCTTCAGGAGGTCGTGGCTGTCCACAGGCTGGCCGCACGGAGCAAGGGCCTGGAAATAGACTTCACTTTCTCGCCGGAAACCCGGGGGCCCTTCCTTGGCAACGCATTCGCTTGGCGGAGAATCGCGGGAAACCTCCTCACCAACGCGGTCAAATTCACCCCGGCGGGAAACATCACCCTGAACGCGCACATCGAAGACACGGGGCATCCCGACACCGTGGGGTTCCGCCTCATGATCGAAGACACGGGGTGTGGCATCGCACAGGAAGACATCCCCAACATTTACCAGCCATTTTTCCGGGGCAGCCACCCCGAAAGCAGGAACCAGCCCGGCGAAGGCCTCGGCCTGTCCATCGTCAAAAGCCTTCTGGATGAAATGGGCGGACAAATCAGCGTGACGAGCGCCATCGACCAGGGGACCACCTTCCTGGTCCGAGCCACGCTGAAAAAGCCGCCTTCCGCACCCGCCTGAAATCCAGTGATTCCAATGCCTCCGGCGATCTTGCGAAGTTCGTTGGAGTCCATCACGTTGCCGATGTTCTTCAGGAAGTGTGCCCGCAGAAACCGTTGCTCCGCTTTCTATGGTGACTGAGCCGGTTCCTGTGCTCCCAATCTGCAGTGTGGACGAGGTGGTGCAGGCGTGCTTGTTGGTCAGGCGGGTTCGCCAACCGGAGAACCTTTCTTTTGCCAGAGCGGACTTTGTGGCTATCGTGCTGGCCTACACGGCTCGATGAGCCGGTTGGCCACCAGGAGTTGGGCGGTGGCGATCTGGCTGGCATTGAGCCCGGCTTGATCAAGGGCGTCGCTCAACCCCAGCTCGTTCCATGCCGCAAGGGCCACCAGTTGAGGGCCCAGTTCCACGACGTTCTCCGTGGCGATGCGATCAATGAGCACCCCGTCAACCTTGGCTGCAACCACGGGCCGGGCGGATTTCGAACGCCCGAGGAGCTGCAAAATCCGCGTCACCCATGCGGCTGCCTCTTCGGAAAGATCGGAGCCCAGAAGGTCGCCATGACCAGAGAGGTGGTTTTCCACCACGCGGGCGATGCGGTGTTTTTCCGCCTCCGGCACACTGGCGTCGCCAAAGGGAAACCACCACGCGCTGGCGGGGCTGGCCTTCGGCGTTGCGGTAGGATTCCACGAGTTGGACGAGGGCTGTGCCCTTGACGGTCTTGGTGTGAAAAAACGTCGCGGCAAGCATGGCGGCCCGCGCAAAAAATCGTTGGCACTACATTTTCGCCCTGGCCTTCCTCTCAGGCAGATTCCGCACTGCAAATTTGCATGAGAGAAAGCGGCGATTCGTGCATTTTTGCATGAACGCACTCCGTCATTTTTCCGACATGCAATATGCAATATGTTGATGATTAGGATGTAGTGAATTCATGCAAATGCTGGCACGGGGCCAGCTAAAGAAAGAGCGTGGTTCTGCATACTGTTTCCAAGCATGAGCGGCGATTGATCGAGGGAATGCGTGCGCAATCGCTGCGCTCCGGTTTGTCGGACTGTGAAGCATGAAAAAGCGAATGATCATTGGGCTGGCACCCATCTTCGTGCTGATCGTGGCGATGGGTGCGTATGCCATTCTGCTGTTCGCCAAACTCGGATCCCAGGTGGATGTCGTCCTTCGGGAAAACTACCGGAGCGTGGTCGCCGGGCAGAAGATGAAGGAAGCCGCCGAACGGATGGATTCCGCGCAGTTTTTCTCTCTTGTGGGCGAGGAACAGCGCGGGCGAAGACTTTACGCCGATTACCTGCCGAAATTCGAGGAGGGCCTGCAAATGGAACTGGGCAACATCACCCTGCCCGGGGAAGACCGGCTCGCGCAATCAATCCAGTCGCTTCATGCCGAGTATTCCCGGCTGGCTGACATCTTCTGGAAAACCCCGGATGCGCAGGCCAGGCGCGAGATGTATTTTCACGGACTGCTGCCGGTTTTCACCGAAATCAAAGACACCGCGCAGGCCATCATTTCCCTGAACCAGGACAACATGCTCAAGTCCGATCGCGAAGCGAGGGAACTGAGCGCGAAATCCACCCGCTACATGGTTTTCGCGAGCATTCTCGGGATCTCGGCGGCGATCTTTTTTGCGGCCCGGCTGCAAAGGGCGGTTCTTCTGCCCATCCAGACACTGACTGCTGTTTCGAAGGAACTGGGCGAGGGCAGGCTGGATCAGGTCGTGCCGGTGGAATCGAAGGACGAGCTCGGGGGACTCGCGGATGCGTTCAACAAATTGGCGGGCAAACTCCGCGCCTACCGGCAGGTGACCAGCGACCAGATTCTTCAGGCCCGCCAGATGACCGAGACGACATTCTCGGCGTTCCCCGACCCGATTGTCGCCCTCTCGACCGGGGGCGTGATCAACTTCACCAACCCGGCCGCCATCACCCTTTTTCACAAAATCGGCTCGGAGGGCAACCTTCCGGGCGATGTGCAAAAACGCGCGGAAAAGGTTCTCGGAGGCGGCCCGGACTATTTGCCGACCAGCTTTGAAAAAACCGTTGTCGTCCGCGTGGACGACAAGGAAGTCTTCCTCTTGCCGCGCGTCATCGGCATGCGCGACGAGTCGGGCAATGTTTACGGCGCAGCGGTGATCCTGCAGGACGTAACCCGCCTGCGCCTGCTCGACGAGGTGAAATCCAATCTCGTTTCCACGGTGAGCCACGAGTTGAAGACGCCGCTCACCAGCGTTCGCATGGGACTCTATCTCCTGCTCGAGGAGCGGATTGGCACGTTGAATCCGAAGCAGACCGAACTCCTCATGGCCGCCCGCGAGGACTCGGAGCGCTTGCTCGAAATGATCAACGACCTGCTCGACCTGGCCAAGCTGGAATCGGGCAAGGTTCAGCTCAACCGCGAAGACATCGGCGCCGGACAGCTCGTGCAAACGATATCCGGGGAACTCGAGGCCTTTGCGGAATCGCACGGCTCCAGGCTGTCCAAGAATATCGAAACCGGACTCGCCAATGTCCGTGTCGATCTGCGCCAGATTTCCCAGGTTTTCACCAATCTGGTTTCCAATGCGGTGAAGCACAGCAAGCGGGGAGAAGCGGTCCGGCTTGCTGCTCGAAGCCTGGACGGCATGGTCCGGTTTTCCGTCACCGATCAGGGACAGGGTATTTCCGGGGAGTTCCAACCCCGGATCTTTGAGCGGTTTTTCCGGGTGCCCGGTGACAGCGCGGGCGGTGCCGGACTCGGACTCGCGATCGCCAGGGAAATTGTCACGGCACACGGCGGCATCATCGGTCTCAACAGCAATCCCGGGCAGGGGTGCGAATTTTATTTCGATCTCCCGGTTGCACAAAACCCCATATCATGAACAAGCCAATTCTCATTGTGGACGACGAGCCCCATGTCAGGCTCAGCTACCGGGTCACCCTGGAAACCGCCGGGCTCGAAGTCCGGGAAGCCAGCGGGGCGGCGGCCGCTCTCGCGGAGCTGGCAGCATCCGCCTGAACAGGAACCACGAGGCCGCCCAACAAAACATGCGCCGCATCTACGAGTTGTTTCAATTCGGCTCCAGCAAGGAACCCTTCAATCTCGGCGAGGAATAACGACCTTTCCTTCACCACAAACCACCAACCAAAACCAACAAACCACATGTTCGACATCCTCTACCTGCTCGCTTCCATCGGCTTCTTCGCCCTGATGCTCGCCTTCATCGCGGGCTGCGAAAAAGTCTAACCATCCCACTCAAATGGAAAACATCATCGTCGGAATCATAGCTCTCGGGCTGATCGCCTACCTCATCTTCTCGATCATCCGCCCGGAGAAATTTTAATCGGAGCCACTCATGAACACTTCAGGTTGGATTCAACTCATTCTCTACGTCGGCATCCTGCTGGCGATCACCAAACCGCTCGGCCTTTACCTTTGCAAGGTGCTGGATGTGGACGGCAGGACTTTCCTCGACCCCGTCCTCAAGCCCTTGGAACGGCTGACCTACAGGCTGACCGGCGTCGATTCCAGAAAGGAACACGCCTGGAAGCAATACACCATCGCGATGCTGCTCTTCAGCCTCGTTTCGATGCTCTTCACCTATGCCATCCTCCGGCTTCAGGCGATCCTGCCTCTCAATCCGCAGAACCTGCCTGCATTGAGCGAACACCTCGCTTTCAATACCGCGGCCAGCTTCACCACGAACACCAACTGGCAAAGCTACGGTGGCGAAGGGACCATGTCCTACTTTTCACAGATGGTCGCGCTGACCATTCATAACTTCGTTTCGGCCGCAGTCGGCATCGGCATCGCCGCGGCCCTGGTGCGCGGCATCGCCCGCCACAGCGCGAATACGATCGGCAATTTCTGGGTCGATCTCACGCGCGTCACCTTCTACCTGCTTCTCCCGATTTGCGCGGTCTTCGCGCTTGTCCTCGTGTCGCAGGGCATGATCCAAAACTTCAAACCCTTCGAAAGCGCCGCGCTGGTCGAGCCGTTCACCACCCAGGTGCCGAAACTCGATGACCAGGGGAACGCGGTGAACAGCCCCGATGGCACGCCGGTGATGGTCGATCAAAAGGTCGATACGCAAAGCATCGTGCAGGGCCCGATGGCCTCCCAGGTCGCGATCAAGATGCTCGGCACCAACGGCGGCGGCTATGTGAATGCCAACGCCGCGCATCCCTACGAGAACCCGACCCCGCTCTCGAACTTCCTCCAGATCCTCTCGATCTTCGCGATTCCCAGCGGGCTGACGTATTTCCTCGGACGCAAGGTGAAGAACCAGGGACACGGCTGGGCGGTCTGGGCCGCGATGTTCGTGCTGTTTTTCGCGGGGGTCCTGGTTTGTGCCCACTTTGAAGCGGCGGGAAACCCCCATCTCACCGCCCTCGGAGTCGATCCCGCCGATGGAAACATGGAGGGCAAGGAGGTCCGTTTCGGGATCTTCAACTCCGCGCTCTTCGCCACGATCACGACCGATGCCTCCTGCGGTGCGGTCAACTCGATGCATGATTCCTTCACCCCGATTGGCGGGTTCGTCCCCATGCTGAATATGCAGCTCGGCGAAGTCGTCTTCGGCGGCGTCGGTGCCGGACTTTACGGCATGCTGATCTATGTCGTCATCGCCGTCTTCATCGCCGGCCTCATGGTCGGTCGCACGCCCGAGTATCTCGGCAAAAAGATCGAGCCTTATGACATCAAGATGGCCTCCTTCGTCATCCTCATCCTCGCGTTCTCCATCCTCGGCTTTTCCGCCTGGGCCAGCGTGCAAAAATTCGGCCTTCCCGATGCCGCAGGAGCATTGACCGACGGCACGAACAACAGCGGGCCGCACGGCTTCAGCGAAATTCTCTACGCTTACACCTCATGCACCGCCAACAACGGCAGCGCCTTCGCGGGCCTCACCGCCAACGCACCTTGGTATGACACCACGCTCGGGCTGGCGACGCTCTTCGGACGTTTCGCGATGATCGTGCCGATCCTTGCCCTGGCGGGATCCCTCGCCCGCAAAAAGCTCGTCGCCAGCAGCGTCGGCACATTCCCGGTCTCCGGCCCGCTCTTCACCTCGCTGCTCGTGGGCACCGTGCTCCTCGTGGGCGCTCTCACGTTCGTCCCGGCCCTCGTGCTGGGACCGGTCGTCGAGCACTTCCTCATGCTCGGCGGAAAGCTGTTCTAATCATCGACAATCCAGAATTCAAAATCACCATGTCTGCCAAAGTTCATTCCATCTTCGATCCGGCGATCATCGTCCCCGCGATCGGCGAATCCTTCAAAAAACTCAATCCCCGCCACATGCTCGGCAATCCGGTGATGTTCGTCACCGAGGTCGGCGCGGCGATCACCACGGTCCTGCTCTTTACGGGCGGGCAGGGGGCCTCGTTCGGCTTCCTGCTGCAGATCACGCTCTGGCTTTGGTTCACCGTGCTCTTCGCCAACTTCGCCGAGGCGATGGCGGAAGGCCGCGGCAAGGCCCAGGCCGACACCCTGCGCAAAGCCAGGACGGAAACAAAGGCCAACCGTCTTCGCCCCGATGGCAAACTGGAGAAAATCGCCTCCAGTGCCCTCAAGAAAGGCGACACCGTCATGGTGAAAGCCGGCGAGTTCATCCCCGGTGACGGCGAAATCCTCGAGGGGGCTGCGACCGTGGACGAATCGGCAATCACCGGCGAGTCCGCCCCCGTCGTCCGCGAGAGCGGAGGCGACCGCAGCGCCGTCACCGGCGGCACGCGGGTGCTGTCGGACGTGATCAAAATCCGCATCACGGCCAATCCGGGCGAGACGTTTCTCGACCGGATGATCGGTCTCGTCGAAGGCGCGAAGCGCCAGAAGACGCCGAACGAAATCGCGCTCACGATCCTGCTCTCCGCGCTCACTATCATCTTCCTCGTCGTGCTCATGTCGCTGAAGGCGTTCGGCAGCTTCCAAGGGGTCGATTTTTCGCTCACCGTGCTCGTGGCGCTGCTCGTCTGCCTGATCCCCACGACGATTGGCGGCCTGCTCAGCGCCATCGGCATCGCGGGCATCGACCGGCTCGTGCAAAAAAACGTGCTCGCAATGAGCGGGCGGGCGGTCGAGGCGGCCGGCGACGTGGACGTGCTCCTGCTCGACAAGACCGGAACCATCACCCTCGGCAACCGCCAGGCGACGGAGTTCTTTCCCGCGCCCGGCGTCACGAAGGAAGCCCTCGCCGAAGCCGCGCAGCTTTCCTCGCTGGCCGATGAAACACCCGAGGGCCGCAGCATCGTCGTGCTCGCCAAGGAAAAGTTCGGCCTTCGCGGGCGCGAACTCCACGAGTTGCCGCACGCCACGTTCGTCCCCTTCACCGCGCAGACCCGCATGAGCGGGGTGGATATCGACAATACAAAATATCGCAAGGGGGCCGCGGACGCCGTGAAAAATTTCACGGGCAGGGATCTCCCCTCACCTGTCCAGGCGGATGTGGACAGGATCTCCGGCCTGGGCGGAACGCCGTTGGTCGTCGCCGCGACAGACAAGGTGCTGGGCACGATCTACCTCAAGGACATCGTCAAGGGCGGGCTCGCCGACCGGTTCGAGCGGTTCCGCGCGATGGGCATCCGCACGATCATGATCACCGGCGACAACCCCCGCACCGCCGCCGCCATCGCCAAGGAAGCCGGCGTCGATGACTTCCTCGCCGAGGCCACGCCGGAGCAGAAGCTCGCGCTCATCCGCAAGGAACAGAACGCCGGCCACCTCGTCGCCATGACCGGCGACGGCACGAACGACGCCCCCGCGCTCGCCCAGGCCGATGTCGGCGTGGCGATGAACACCGGCACGCAGGCCGCGAAGGAAGCGGGCAACATGGTCGATCTCGACTCGAACCCGACAAAGCTCATCGAGGTCGTCGAGATCGGAAAGCAGCTCCTCATCACCCGAGGAGCGCTCACCACCTTCAGCATCGCGAACGACGTGGCGAAGTATTTCGCGATCATCCCCGCGATGCTCCTGGTCAGCTTTCCGCAGATCGCGCCGCTGAACATCATGAACCTCGCCTCGCCGCAGAGCGCCATCCTGAGCGCCGTGATCTTCAACGCGATCATCATCATCCTGCTCATCCCGCTCGCGCTGCGCGGCGTGAAATTCCGCCCGCTCGGCGCGGCGAAAATCCTGCAGCGCAACCTTCTCATCTACGGCATGGGCGGCGTCATCATCCCGTTCATCGGCATCAAGGCCATCGACATGGCCGTCGCCGCACTGCATCTCGCCTGACTTGGCAACCCGGATCATCACCATGAAAACCATCGTCAAAGAAACCGTCACCGCCATCCTCGCAACGCTCCTCTTCGCCATCGTCCTGTGCGGCATCTATCCTGCCGTGATCTGGGGCATCGGCCAGTTGGCTTTCCCGCATCAGGCGAACGGCAGCCTTATCGAAAGCAGGGACCGGCGGATCGTCGGATCGGAATGGCTGGGGCAAAATTTCGCCGCCGCGAAATACTTCCACCCTCGCCCGTCCGCAGCGGGAGCCAACGGCTACGACGCCGCCAGCTCCAGCGGCTCCAACCTCGGCCCGACCTCGCAGAAGCTGATCGACGCCGTCAAAGCCCGCGTGGAAACCTACCGCGCGGAAAACGCCCTGCCCGCCGACACCCTCGTCCCCGGCGATGCCGTCACCGCCAGCGGCAGCGGCCTGGACCCGCATATCAGCATCAAAAACGCCGGGCTGCAGGCTCCCCGCGTCGCCAGGGAACGCGGGCTCAACATCGGGGTCGTCCAACAGGAGGTCGGAAAAGCGACCGACGAACGTTCGCTGGGCCTCCTCGGCGAACCCGGAGTCAACGTGCTCAAGCTGAATCTTGCTTTGGACAACCTTGCCGCGCATTGAAACCTTCCTTGCGAAACAGTAATCCTTGGTTGAACGATGGACGCCCCACCTCCCAGCACACGCCCCAACGCGGATGATTTTCTTTCGATCATCCGCCGCCAGCAGCTTGGGAAGCTGAAGATCTACCTCGGTCCCTGCCCGGGCGTGGGCAAGACCTACACGATGCTTCAGGAAGGGAACCGGCTGAAAAAAAACGGCGTGGATGTCGTCATCGGCTATGTTGAGCCGCACGAGCGCCCGGAGACAACGGCCCAGATCGGCGACCTCGAGATCGTGCCGCCGCGTGTCATGAGCTATCATGGAATCGAACTCCGCGAGATGGATGTCGATGCCGTGATCGCCCGCAAGCCGATGGTCGTGCTGGTGGACGAACTCGCCCACACGAACGCCCCGGGAAGCAAGAACAGCAAGCGCTACGAGGATGTGGAGGACATCTTGCGCGCCGGCATCAGCGTCGTCACCACGGTCAACATCCAGCATTTCGAGTCGCTCTATAATTTCGTCGAGGAGGCGACCGGCGTGCGGGTCAAGGAGCGGGTGCCGGACGAGATCGTCGCGCAGGCCGACCAAATCGTGAACATCGACCTGCCCGCCGAGGATTTGCAGGAGCGGCTCCACGCGGGGAAGATCTACCCAAAGGAACGCATCGAGGCCGCGCTCGCCAACTTCTTCACCGGGAAAAATCTCACCCGCCTGAGGGAAATGACCCTCAGCGAGACCGCCAACTTCCTCGACCGCCGACAGCGGAGCGACTCGGAGCAGGAGAAGCAGGTCAGCGCTCTCGGCCAGGTGATGGTCGCCATCAGCAGCCTCGGTCCCGACCCCGGACGCCTCCTGCGGAAAACCGCCCGCCTCGCCGCGCAGCTCAACGCCCAATGGTATGCCGTCTATGTCCGCACCCCCAAGGAGTCTGCCGTGAGGATCGACGCCGCCGCGCAACGCCGCGTCTCGGACACCCTCGAAACCGCGCAAAAAATGGGCGGCCTCGTCATTTCCCTGAAGCATGAAAACGTCGCCCAAGCCCTCATCGCCTTCGCAAGGGAATACGGCATCACGCACATCGTCCTCGGCCGCCCACACTCTAAGGTTGTTTGGAAACGATGGAAACAAACTCTTCATGAACAACTCCTTCGAGAGTTGCCTGACGTCGATTTGATCATCGTGTAAGAATTCCTTCTTGAGCATGTCAAAATGTTTGTGCCACAGTGTCATATCTGGCGCAAATAATCTTCATTTTGAGTCACTATGTCGCTTTATGATGGATCGAAATAAACTGCGATATTATTTCATCTTATTGTTATATAGATTCTTATATAAAATCATTCCCCAAGGCATGCGAATTGCTGAACAGCACTTGGAATTTTATATTTATGGCAAAAATTTTAGGCATTGATTTGGGCACCACGAATTCCTGCATGGCAGTGATGGAAGGCGGAGAACCGGTCGTCTTGGAGAATTCCGAGGGGGCACGCACGACACCGTCGGTCGTGGCCTTTTCAAAATCCGGAGAACGGCTCGTCGGCCAGGCCGCAAAGCGCCAGGCGATCACCAACCCCGCCAACACGATCTTCTCCGTGAAGCGGTTCATGGGCCGCAAGTTTGACGAGGTGCGCGAGGAGGAACATCGCGTGCCCTACAAAATCGTCAAAGCCGCGAACGGCGACGCCCACATCCAGGTGGAAATCGACGGCAAGCCGAAGGCGTTTTCGCCGCCGGAAATCTCGGCCATGATTTTGGCCAAGCTCAAAGCCGATGCCGAAGCCAAGCTTGGCGAGAAAATCGTCGAAGCCGTGGTCACCGTTCCGGCCTATTTCAACGACTCCCAGCGCAACGCGACGAAGGATGCCGGCAAGATCGCCGGCCTCGATGTCAAGCGCATCATCAACGAGCCGACAGCCGCCTCGCTCGCCTACGGGCTGGACAAGAAATCCGACGAGAAAATCGCGGTTTACGATCTCGGCGGCGGCACGTTCGACATTTCGGCCCTCGAGATCGGCGACGGGGTTTTCCAGGTGTCCGCCACGAACGGCGACACCCATCTCGGCGGCGACGATTGGGACAACCGGCTCATGGATTGGATCATTGGGGACTTTAAAAAGGAAACTGGCATCGACCTGTCGAAGCAGCCGGATGCCGTCCAACGCATCAAGGAGGAGGCTGAGAAAGCGAAGATCGCCCTCTCGTCCACCCAGGAATACGACCTCAACCTGCCGTTCGTCACCGCAGATGCCACCGGGCCGAAGCACATCCAAAAGAAACTCACCCGCTCGAAACTCGAGCAGCTCACGGACGACCTCTTCGAGCGCACGATCAAGCCGGTCAAGGATTGTCTCGGCGACGCGAAATGGTCGAAGAGCGACGTGGACGAGCTCGTCCTCGTCGGCGGCATGACCCGCATGCCGAAGGTCGTGGATACCGCCCGCGAAATGATCGGGAAGGAACCCCACAAAGGCGTGAACCCTGACGAAGTGGTTGCCGTCGGCGCGGCCATCCAGGGCGGCGTGCTCCGCGGCGATGTGAAGGATGTCCTCCTCCTCGATGTGACCCCGCTCACGCTGGCCATCGAGACGGCGGGCGGCATCGCCACGCCGATGATCCCGCGCAACACCACGATCCCGACCAAAAAATCGAACGTCTTCTCGACCTACAGCGACAACCAGCCGGGCGTCGAGATCAAGGTCCTCCAAGGCGAGCGCCCGCTCAGCCGCGACAACAAAAATCTCGGGACATTCCACCTGGACGGCATCCCGCCGGCACCGCGCGGAACCCCGCAGATCGAAGTCACTTTCGACATCGACGCGAACGGCATCCTCAATGTCTCGGCCAAGGACCTCGGAACCGGAAAAGAGCAGAAAATCTCGATCACCGGGTCCAGCGGTCTGAGCAAGGAGGAAGTCGAACGCATGCAGAAGGAGGCCGAAGCCCATGCCGAGGACGACAAGAAGGCGAAGGAAGGCATCGAGATCCGCAACAATGCCGACACCCTGGCCTACCAGTCCGAGAAACAGCTCAAGGATCTCGGCGACAAGGTCGACGGCGCGAAGAAGAAGACCGTCGAGGAGGCGATCGAAAAGCTCCGCGAGGCCCTCAAAGGCAGCGACATCGATGCCATCAAGGCCGGTTACGACGACCTGCAGGCCAAATTCCAGGAAATCAGCGCCGATCTTTACAAGCAGGCCGCCGCCCACGCCGGCCCCGCGCCGGAAGCCGGCCCACAGGCAGGCACTCCCCCGCCCAAAAAGGACTCCGACGTCGTCGACGCGGAATTCGAAATGGTCGACGAGGACAAGAAAAAATAAACCACGCTTTAACAAACCACCCCGGTTCCCGCTCGCGGGATTCCGGGGGCTGTTAAAAACCAACAAAAACCAAAAACCAGGAAGGAACAGCCAACATGGCCAACGTAAACATCAAACCTCTCGGAGACCGCGTGCTCGTGCAGGCGCTCGAAGAGAAGGAAGTCAAAAAAGGCGGGATCATCATCCCTGACACCGCCAAGGAAAAACCGCAGGAAGGACAGGTCGTCGCCCTCGGCACCGGCAAGCGTGACGATGAGGGAAAACTCATCGCGTTCACCGTCAAGAAGGGGGACAAGGTCCCATTTCCAAATACGGCGGAACCGAAGTCAAAGTGGACGGCGAAACCTATCTGATCATGCGAGAGGACGACATCCTCGGCATCATCGGCTAGGCCCCTGCTCTCAAACCTTAAAACCTAATACTTAAAACTCACTACAATGGCAGCTAAACAACTCCTATTTGACGAAGCGGCCCGCCAGGGCCTGCTTCGCGGTGTCGAGAAACTGGCGAAAGCCGTCAAGGCGACCCTCGGGCCGTCGGGGCGCAACGTCATTCTCGACAAGAAATTCGGCAGTCCCACCATCACCAAGGATGGCGTGACAGTCGCGAAAGAAATCGAACTCGAAGACCCTTACGAGAACATGGGCGCGCAGCTCGTCCGTGAAGTCGCCAGCAAGACCAGCGACATCGCGGGTGACGGCACGACCACGGCCACCGTTCTCGCCGAAGCGATCTATCGCGAAGGCCTCAAGAACGTGACGGCCGGAGCGAACCCGACCAGCCTCCAGCGGGGCATCAACAAAGCCGTCGAGGCCATCACCGAAGAGATCGCCAAGATCTCCAAGAAGGTCAAGGACAGCTCGGAAATCGCGCAGGTCGCGACCGTCTCCGCCAACTGGGACAGCACGATCGGCCAGATCATCGCCGACGCGATGGACAAGGTCGGCAAGGACGGAACGATCACGGTCGAAGAAGCCAAGAGCATCGAAACCACGCTCGACGTGGTGGAAGGCATGCAGTTCGACAAGGGCTATCTTTCGCCCTACTTCGTGACGAATGCCGAGAGCCTCGAGGTCTCGTTCGACAACGCCTACATCCTCATCCACGAGAAGAAGATCAGCTCCCTCAAGGACCTGCTCCCGCTTCTCGAGAAGATCGCCAAGAGCGGCAAGCCGTTCCTGATCATCGCCGAGGACGTGGAAGGCGAGGCGCTCGCGACCCTCGTCGTGAACAAGCTCCGCGGCACGCTCCAGGTCGCAGCCGTCAAGGCTCCCGGCTTCGGTGACCGCCGCAAGGCCATGCTCGAAGACATCGCCGTCCTCACCGGTGGCAAGCTCCTCAGCGAAGACCTCGGCATCAAGCTCGAGAACGTCGGACTCGAAGACCTCGGCCGCGCCAAGCGCGTCACCGTGGACAAAGAGAACACCACGATCATCGAAGGCGAAGGCAAGGGCTCGGACATCCAGGGCCGGGTCAGCCAGATCCGCCGCCAGATCGAAGAGACCACCAGCGATTACGACCGCGAGAAGCTCCAGGAGCGCCTCGCCAAGCTCGCCGGCGGCGTCGCGGTCATCAATGTCGGTGCAGCCACCGAGACCGAGATGAAGGAAAAGAAAGCCCGCGTCGAAGACG
>JBAYTU010000022.1:0-45436 GCA_041675465.1 Terrimicrobiaceae bacterium
CCAGGGCCGGGTCAGCCAGATCCGCCGCCAGATCGAGGAAACCACCAGCGATTACGACCGCGAGAAGCTCCAGGAGCGCCTCGCCAAGCTCGCCGGCGGTGTGGCCGTCATCAATGTCGGTGCAGCCACCGAGACCGAGATGAAGGAGAAGAAAGCCCGCGTCGAAGACGCCCTCCACGCGACCCGTGCGGCCGTTGAAGAAGGCATCGTCGCCGGCGGCGGAGTCGCCCTCATCCGCGCCCAGAAGGTCCTCGACAACCTCGGCCTGACCGGGGATGAGGAGATCGGCCTCCAGATCGTGCGCCGCGCGATCGAGCAGCCGCTCCGCACCCTGGCCGACAACGCCGGGCAGGAAGGCGCGCTCATCGTGCAGGAAGTCAAGAAGCGCAAGGGTGCCGAAGGTTACAACGTCGCGACCGGCGAATACACCGACCTCATCAAGGCCGGCGTTGTCGATCCCGCCAAGGTGACCCGCAGCGCACTCCAGAATGCCGCTTCCATCAGCGGGCTCCTCCTCACCACGGAATGCCTCGTCACCGAGCTTCCCGAGAAGGACAAAGCTCCCGCCATGCCTCCGGGCGGCGGCGGAATGGGCGGCATGGACTACTAAGCCGCAACCCAGGAAAAACTCAAACCGGAAAGCCGGGGCCGCAAGGCCCCGGCTTTCTGCTTTGTGCAACCGGCAGGGTGCCCCCGCTTCTTTGCGGGCGGACTCCACAGCCTGCCCCGTCGGGCCATTCGGAACAGATCCTGCGAAACCGCCATTTTCTCCCGAAATCTCATGGCCCGGGTGCGAGCACCCCCCCCAGAACTCGCAGAATGGGGACGCACGCAGGCCGACTTGGAATTCCTTGCTCCAGAGGGTTTTTCTGTGTATTGTTCCGTGCATGGCCACAAAAACTCTTTCCGTGGATGAAGCCGCCTACCGGATTTTGACTCGGGCACGGAGGGAGCCGAAGGAATCCTTTTCTCAGGTGATCAAGCGGGCGTCGTGGGATGCGGGGAAGCCGCGATGCGGCGACCTTCTGGCGCGCACTGTCGGCCTGCCTTTGATGGAGGAAACCGCCCTCGACCGTCTGGAGGAGGCGCAGAGAAAGGATCTGCCACCGAAATCCAAATGGAAGCCCTGATCTTCGACACCACGTTCCTAATCGATTTCCAGCGGGAACGAAAGGCGGCGGCGGGAAAAACCCGGGCATTTCTCAGCGCCCACGCCGAAAGTCTGGCGTTTCTCCCCGTGACGGCCTATGGCGAATTTGCGGAGGGATTCGACTCTCTGGACGATCCCAATTTTCTCAATGTCGTCGATTCCTTTGAGATTCTCCCGGTCAGTGAAGCCGTCGCGGGAAGGTATGCGCAGATGGTGCGAAGATTGCGGGCGAATGGGAACCTGATCGGAGCCAACGACCTGTGGATTGCGGCAACCGCCGTCGAAAAGCGGCTTCCGCTCGTCACGAGAAACCTCGAACATTTCTCACGGATTCCCGGTTTGGAGGTTCGAAGTTACTAGTTTCTCAAACCAGCCGGTTTCCCCGACTTTCCGGGTGACCCGCTCAATCTCGGCATCCAGGCGCTGGCTCCAGTCTTTTGCTTTTCCCTTCCATCCGAGGCGACGGAGAAAGTGCTGCCGGTAGGCGGTGTTTTCCATCAGCCCATGAAGGTAAACCCCGCAGACATTCCCCTGTTGCCACCCGAGATCGTCTCCCAAATGGATTTGCGCGGACGGGCCCGCCTCGGTGCGCCCATGATGGATTTCGTAGCCGCTCACCCGCCCGCCATCCACCCAGGCGGTCTCCCTCTGGCGGGTCGTCTTTTCCGCCTCGAGCGTGGTGGTGAGATCGAGCAGACCGAGTCCGGGGAGGTCGCCGCCTTCCAGCCGTTCCGGGTCCGAAATCTGCCGTCCGAGCATTTGCATCCCGCCACAGACGCCGAGAATGGCCGTGCCCTGCCGGGCCGCCCTCACGATTTCCGCCGCGAGGCCGTTCGCCCGCAGGAAACGGAGGCTTTCCGCCGTATTTTTGCTGCCGGGAAGGATGATCGCGTGAAAATCCTCCAGGGAGACAGGGTCGCGCAGGGGCACGACCCGGACCGATGTCTCGTGGATGAGCGCGTCGAATTCATCGAGATTGCTGGCGTATGGGTAGGCGACGAGCGCGATGTTGGTTTTTCGCCGGTCCGGTTTGGAGCGGTGGTGGAGCGTGTCTTCCTCCGGCAGGGTGTTGGGGATCATCGGGACGATGGCGGCGGTGGGAATCCCGGTTTTCTCCCGCAACCAGTCCATCGCATTCCCGAGCAACCGCTGGTCACCCCGGAATTTGTTGAGCACGAACCCGCGCACCAAGGCCCGCTCATCGGGCCGGAGGCAATGCCAGGTGCCGAGCAGATGGGCGAAGGCTCCGCCCAGGTCGATATCCACGGCAATGTAAACATCCGCCCGGCATTCCAGCGCGACGGCCATGTTGACGATGTCGCCTTCCCGCAGGTTGATTTCCGCCGGGCTGCCCGCCCCTTCGATGACGACCTGATCGAATCCGACGATCAGGCTGTGAAGCGCCGCGCTGACGACCGGCCAAAGACGCTCCCTGCGTTCCATCCACGGGATTTCGCCGATTTCCGGAGCCGGTCTGCCCATCACGATCACCTGGCTGGCGGTGTCCGCGCTCGGCTTGAGCAGCACGGGGTTCATCCGGACATCGGGTTCGGCGCGGGCGGCGAGCGCCTGGAAATATTGGGCTCTCCCCATTTCGAGCCCCTCACGGGTGACGGCGGCGTTGTTGCTCATGTTCTGCGCTTTGAACGGGGCCACCCGCAACCCGAGGTTCGAGAAATGTCGGCAGAGCGACGCCACCAGAAACGATTTTCCGGCATCGCTCGTGCAGCCAAGGATCATGATCGGTTTTCGCATCGGGCCGTTCGGGATGGGAAACCGGCGGTCAGTTCGCCGACGGGGCGGCGGGGCCACGGGCGATCCAGATGCCGAGGAGGGCGATGTCCGCCGGAGTCACTCCGCTGATGCGCGCGGCCTGGCCGAGCGTTTCCGGACGGATTTTCGAGAGCTTTTGGATGGCTTCGGTGCGCAGGCCGTTGATGGCCTCGTAGGCCACCCAGCAGGGAATCGGTTTCCCCTCGTGGCGCTCCGAGCGGACGATCTGTTCCTCCTGGCGCTGGATGTAGCCCGCGTATTTCAGGTCGGTTTCGACCTGCTCCCAGATTTCCGGGGAATAGGCCGAGCGGATGTCCTGCGGCAGCGCGGGCCAGGAATTCTCCGCGCGCTTGAGCCAGCGCTCCAGGGGGAGGGAATTGAATTTTATCTCGAAGAGCCGGGACCGGAGTTCGGTGATCGAGGCGAGCTTCTGCTCGAAGCGGGATTTGCGGTCCCCGGCGACCAGTCCGCCCGCGATGCCTTTTTGCGTGAGCCGGAGATCGGCGTTGTCCTGCCGGAGGAGCAGCCGGTATTCCGCGCGGCTCGTGAACATCCGGTAGGGCTCCGGCGTGCCGCGGGTGACGAGATCGTCGAGCAGGACGCCTATGTAAGCCTCGTGGCGGGCGAGGGTGAAGGCCGGGCGGGACAGGGCCTTCAGGGCGGCATTCGCGCCCGCCACAAGCCCCTGCGCGGCGGCTTCCTCGTATCCGGAGGTGCCGTTGATCTGGCCGGCAAAATAGAGTCCGGAAACGCGTTTTGTTTCGAGCGTTGTGTGAAGCTGGGTGGGGGGGCAGTAATCGTATTCGACCGCGTAGCCCGGCCGCAGGATCTCCGCGTTCTCCAGCCCCGCCACGCTGCGGATGAACGCGTATTGGACGTCGAACGGCAGGCTCGTCGAGACGCCATTCACATAAATTTCCCCGGTATGCCGTCCCTCTGGCTCCAGGAAAAGCTGGTGCTTCGGCTTGTCCGCAAATTTCACGACCTTGTCCTCGATGCTCGGGCAATACCGCGGGCCCACGCCTTCGATGATCCCCGCGTAGAGCGGCGATTTGGCGAGGTTCGCGCGGATGATCCCGTGGGTCTTTTCGTTCGTGTATGTGATGTGGCAGGGGATCTGGCGGGCGCGGAACCCGCCGTCCCTCCACTCGTTCAACGTGAAGATCTCATCCTCGCCACGACGGAGGGTGTCGGCCAGGTAGCTGAAAACCGGCGGCGGCTCATCGCCCGGCTGCACTTCGCACTTCGAAAAATCGATGCTCTTCGCGAGCAGCCTGCACGGGGTGCCGGTCTTGAAGCGGCCGACTTCAAATCCCAAGTCCCTGAGACAGTCGCTGAATGTCGAGACCGTGTCGCCGAGCCGTCCGCCAGCCTGGTTCCTGAGCCCTACGTGCAGGAGCCCGCGCAGGAAGGTTCCCGTGGTCACCACGACCGACTTCGCTCGGAACCGGAGCCCCAGGTTCGTTTCCATGCCTGCGACTCGGTCGTTCCCGACGATCAGCCTCGTCACGTTCCCCTGCTTGAGATCCAGGTGCGGCTCGCATTCCAGGACCGCCTTCATGCGGAACTGGTAGGCCTTCTTGTCGCACTGGGCGCGCGGGGCCCGGACGCTCGGCCCCTTGGCGGCATTCAGCATCCGGAACTGGATGCCCGTGGCGTCGGCGTTCAGCCCCATCGCGCCGCCAAGCGCATCGATCTCGCGGACGATGTGGCCCTTGGCGAGCCCGCCGATGGCCGGATTGCACGACATTTGGCCGACGGTGTCGGCATTCTGCGTGAGCAGCAGGGTTTCGCAACCCAGCCGGGCGGACGCCATCGCCGCCTCGATCCCCGCATGGCCGGCGCCGATGACAACGACGTCGTATGGCTTGGGATATTCGAAATCGCTCAAGCTATTCGGTGGGGATGCCGTGCTCCGCGAGCTTTTTCATGAGCACCCCGGTCTGCAGCTTGTTGCAATTCTTCAGCACGATGTCGCCCGCGACAAAATTGTCAAACGTCCCGCGGATGCCGGTGGTTTCCCCCTCGACGATGAACGCGTGTTCCTTCGTCAGGTTGCCTTCCCAGTTGCGGTGGAATACGTCGACCTTGGATCCGTCCGGGTCCACGGCATTGTTCTTCGGCATGTCGTCCGCCCCGAAAACCGCCTTCACGTCCGGGGTCGTCTGGTTTTGAAGCTGCATGTAAACCGCCAGCGGGTCGCCGCTCGCATCGCCGGATTGCGTCACATCCCCGACCCGTCCGTAAACCAAAATTCTCATGCCGTTGTATTTCTGGAGCGCGGCGCTCTCGGCGGTGGCGAAATCGCCCACGATCTGCTGCAGGGTCACAAACCCGTCCGGCGGGAGCGGGGCGAGCGTGGAGTTCTGGGCGAAGAGGGAACCCGCAAAAATCGCGGCCAGCGTGCAAACCGACAGGGTGGATTTCATAGCGCCCCCGATTCTGCCCCACCCCGCGCGATTTCACAAACCGAAAAACCGGGAGCCCGCTTCTTTGACAGGGCGTTTGGCTTGAAGGCAAAGGAAGCAGACAAACAAAAGGGCACCGAAAAGCTGAACTACGGTGGTGAAAAAGAGAAAATGAGGGCAAAGATATTTGACTCAACCATCTGGTCCGCTCATATCCAACCTGTCAGAAATCTTTGACTTCTCTTCGCCTGATCCGAACTCTTAACGGACTGATCGGATGGCCCTGACGGGATTTAGCCCGCCAGGGCTCCCACACCACCGACGTGCGGTTTTCCGCATCCGGCGGTTGAACAAGGCGGCAGTCATTTTCCTGCTTCCGCGAAGTCCCACGGTATGATGAACCCGTAGCTGCTTTCGCTGAAGCCTTCCTCGAAGGTCGCTCCCAGCTCTTCTCCTTGGAGCAATCCGGCAAGCGGCAAGGATGCCGCTTCTACAAATGCACCCGACCAGCCCCATTTCCCGCAAGATCGTAATGATTGGGGGGAAGATCCCACTCAATGTGGACGGCCCACTTTCTCCAGCGGGTGATTCTCAGGGTGACATCAGGATGTCTGAAGGGAAAATCAGACCCTGACCGGGAGCCTCTTCTTCTCCGACTCAAAACAGCCGTCGAGCACCTTTTGCACCTCGGCTCCGCGGGCGAAATCCGGCTCCCCGGGCTTCCCGGACCGGATCGCTGAGATGAACCGCTCGTAATTTGTGGGGACGGGCTTGCAGACGACCTCGCGCCATTCGTTTTTGTCGAGCCCCTTGCCATTGCAAATTTTGAACGAGCTGGTGGAGACCTCCGAATCCATGGTCACCGTGCCTTTGGTTCCCGCGATTTTCAGGGCGAGCCGGTTGGCGTGACCGCCGACCCAGCGGCTGGTGTGGATTGTCCCGAGCGCCCCGTTGGCGAACTCGACATTGAGGACAGCCGAGTCGTTGGCATCGAGAACGTATTCCCCGACCCGGTTGCCCGGGGCCTTCGGAAACGCCTGCATCCGGCAGTAGACCTCTTTGATCGGACCGCACGGGAACATGGCGTAATCCACAATGTGCACCCCGACATCTCCAAGCGCGCCTTTGCTGCCATGCGAGGAAGACAGCCTCCACAGCCAGGCGGGGGTTTTCTTCCAGTCGCCCCAGGCTTTCGACGGCAGCCAGGACTGGAGGTAGCTGGCTTCGACATGCCGCACGTCGCCGATTTCTCCGCGGGCGATGGCCCTCGCGGCGGCCTGGATGCACGGCCAGTCCCGGTAGGAAAAGTTGACCATGTTCACGACGCCGGCCCGCTCGGCCGCCCGCGCCATTTTGGCGGCGTCCGGATGGTTTACGGCGAGCGGTTTTTCGCAGAGCACATGCTTGCCGGCTTTCAGGCAAAGCAGGGCGACGGGCATGTGAAAGGCATCCGGCGTCACGATCGCCACCGCGTCGAAGTCCGCCCCGGCAACCAGGGCTTCCGCACTTCCGAACGCGGCCGGAATTTTGCGCTTCTCCGCGAAAGCTTCGGCCCGGCCCGGGACCACATCGCAGGCCGCGACAATCCGGCACGCCGGGTTGGCGGCGAATTTCTCCGCGTGCACGGCGGCCATTCCGCCTGTCCCGATGATCGCGAGGCGCACGGTCTTTTTTGCGGACGATTTTTTCATGGGAAAATTTTCAGCGGAAGCCTTCTGTCGGGCGCGAGGCGGCGAACGGATCGGCGGGGAGAGGCTCGAGCGCGGGGGAATTCGGGCAGATGTCGGGAATCCGCACCGTGGGTCGCGCCCACAGCACGCCGTTGGCGATCACCTTCTGCACCTCCGCCTGGTGATACGTGGGGTAGGTCTCGTGCCCGGGACGGAAATAAAAGATGCGGCCGTTCCCACGCCGCCATGTCGCCCCGCTGCGGAAGACCTCGCCGCCGGTGAACCACGAAATAAAGATCAGCTCGTCCGGCTCGGGAATCCCGAACGGCTCGCCATACATCTCCTCGGCCGGAATTTCAAAGTAGTCCCCGATGCCTTGCGTGATCGGGTGGTGCGGGGCAATGTTCCAGACACGCTCCTTGTCGGTGGATTCCCGCCATTTGAGCGAGCAGGTCGTCCCCATCAGCGCCTTGAAGATTTTTGCGTAGTGTCCGGAATGGAGCACGAGCAGTCCCATGCCTTCGAGGACCCGCTTTTTAACGTCGGCCACCACGGTGTCGGACACATCGCCGTGGGCCATGTGCCCCCACCAGACAAGAACATCCGTTTTTTCGAGCAGGTCGCCGCCCAGCCCGTGCCGGTCGTCCTGATCGAGCCACGCGGTCGACACGTCGAGCGAGGGGACCTTCCGGAGTGCCGCCGCGATGGTCTCGTGCATCCCGCAGGGATACAGCTCCGCGACTTTTGGATTCTTCTTTTCGTGGCGGAACTCGCCCCAGACAACAACATTCGTTTTCGTTTCCATAGGAGATTTCCGAGCATCCTTGTTGAAACACCCCCGTGTTGACAAAGGAGAAAAATAGAATTTCTCCGCGACTTATCGGACTTTTCCGACATACCTTTGCCGACATGCCGGACGGGCTGCGTTTTTATTCGAAACAGTTGGAGGCCGCGATCTCCCGGGTCGCCGCCGGAACGGCGCGGATCGTCGTCCCGGAACCCTTCGGCCTCCACCGCCGCAGGCCGGGGGCTCACTTCCACCCCACGCCGGAGTTCTTTTTGCAGACCGGCGGAGGCTCGGAATTCGAGTGTCCGTCGGGAAGCTTCCGGCTGAAAACCGGAGATATTTGCCTCATGCCCGCAGGCGTGCCGCACGCGGAACAGGCGCTGGACCTGCGGACCGCCTACGGGGTCCTCGTGCTCATGCGCGAGTCGGAGGGGTTTATCGCGTTGCGGGGCGTGACGGACGCCGCAGGCCGGATCCAGAGCAGGGACGTGCATGGCTACGCGAAGGGGGGCACGGCTTTCCAATGCTTGGACCAGGCCGCGAGCGCCCGAACGATCCACCGCAGCCTTCGCCGCCAGTATACCGAAGGGCTCACCAAGGCGTTCCTGGCCGCCATTATCACGGAAATCCGCGCCCCCTCGCCCGGCGACACCGGAACAAGAAGCTCCCCGCTGGTGGTCGAAGCGGAACGGGTTGTGCGGGTGGAAATTTCCCGCCCGGATCTCTCGGTCCGGGCCGTGGCGGACCGCGTCGGCTGTTCCCCGGACCATCTGACCCGCCTGTTCCGCTCCGGGCACGGAATGTCGCTGGGGGTCTGGATCACCAGGGAGAGGATGCAACTGGCCTGCGACCTTCTCGCGCATCCGGAACACAACATCGCCGAAGTCGCCTGGACCTGCGGATTCGCGAGCCCCTCGTATTTCATCCGGGTTTTCAAATCCTACACGGGCAGCACCCCGAAAGCCTGGAGAACCCAGTCCCCGGCGACGCGGCAGAACGCGCGGAAGTGAGGAAAAATGTTGTCTCGCCTTCAAGGAATTCCCTACGGTTGCCGGGTGACTTCGCGATACCTGCTGCTGGCCGCCCTGCCGGTCCTGCTTCTCGGAGGATGCGGGAAGAAGCCGCCACGGGAGCCCCCCACCCCCACGCCGACCCCCGTTCAGGCCAACGCCATTCCGGTTGGCGCTTTCCTTCCCCTGAGCGGAAGCCAACAGGCATTCGGACAGGCGGCGGTGGATGGCGTCAAACTGGCGGTGTCGCAAATCAATTCGGGGGGAGGGCTTGACGGGCGCCCGGTCCACCTGATCCTGCGCGACACGAACTCCAAAGGCAGCGAGGCTGCGGCGATCGCGCGGCAGTTGATCACCGGGGACAAAGTGGTCGCGCTCATCGGGGAAATCACCTCGGAGAATTCCTTGCTGGCCGCGCCGGTCGCCGCAGAGATGGGGATCCCGATGATCTCTCCCGGCTCGACCCACGCGGATGTCACGAAAGCCGGCCCGGGCATCTTCCGGGTCTGCTTCGCCGACCCGTTTCAAGGGCGTGTCATGTCGAAATTCGCCCGCTCGATCGGCGTCGAAAAAGCGGCGGTTTTATTCGATCCCACAGATCCCTACAGCGCCTCCCTCGCGAAGAGCTTCGAGGAAGACTTCCTGGCACGCGGCGGCTCGATCACCGCAAAGGAATCCTGCTCCCACGCGGCCTCCGATTTCGGCACCCAGTTGGAGGCGGTCAGGGCCAGTCAGCCCGAAGTCATTTTCCTGCCCCTCTACTACGCGCAGGCGGCAGCCATCATCAAACAGGCCAGACCGCTCGGCATCGACCAGCCGTTCATCGGAACGGACGGCTGGGAATCCCCGGACTTCCTGAAAATCGGCGGCCAGGCGGTCGACAACACCTATTTTGCCAGCCACTTTTCGGCGGGCAATCCGTCGGAACAAACAAAGGCGTTTGTCACCGCCTACAATGCGGGATACGGCCACGACCCGCTCGCCTTGGCGGCCCTGGGTTACGATGCCATGAACTTCCTCGCGGACGGCATCCGCCGGGCCGGATCCACAGAAGCCGGGGCCCTGCAAAAAAGCCTCTCCGAAACAAAGGATTTCCCGGGCGTCAGCGGAACGATCACCCTCGATGCGGACCGCAATCCCGCCAAGTCGGCCATCGTGCTCCGCGTGTCTGACGGCAAATTCAACTACCTCGAAACCGTCGCCCCGTAACCGGCGAAACCGCCCTGTGCCACCCAACGGTGGAGATGGCTCTTCCGCTGCAGGACCACCCAACGGTGGGGATGGCTCTTCCGCTGCAGGACCGCCAGGTGTTGTAGCGTTGGCTGGTGTTATTATTGCGTCCCTTACGGTGATCGTGCCGCTCCCTCCTTGTCGGTGGTTTCCTCTTTTTGTTTCACATCTCTGGCGACTCCCTCCGGAGTGTATTCGGTCATAGCCCGGAAGCCAAAGCTGTCACCGGAGGGATAAAAGACAACGGCGATGTTTTTAGCCGGGGGGTCCTGGCCGAGGTAGAGGCTGCGAACTGCGCTGGCGACGCTGGCCTTCATGTAAAGATTGGGCGGCAATCCGGAGACAACCTCCATTTGCATGGGTGCAACAATCCACTGTTTGTTGTCCGGACCTTGAATCTTCACGGATTCGCTGATCAAGCCGTTGACACATCTCACGCGAACCGTTGATTGGCCGGGTTCGCTCTTATTGTTGAGCGCCGTCGCATAAACCCGCACTTCGGGATCGGCGTCGGGTGTTTCCGAAGAAACGGGGGCAAGCAGTTTGAAGTCACCGGCAAGAAGAAGCGTGTAGTAGCCTCCCTCCTCAAGATCGAGTTGAAGCTTTTTTTTATGGCCGGTCTTTTTGTCGATAACGGCAAGTTTGAATTTGTTCTCGGGCAATCCCATGGCCGAAAAGCGTTGACCGGGCCCGGCATCGGCAAACAAGACCTGGTCATTGATCGCAACATCGACGGGACCCGGTGAGATTCCGTTCAAGATTTGCAGATGCACCTTCGGAGGTCTTTGGCTTGGGGTGGCGGGAGCCTGCCCGAAGGCGCACGACGGGGAAGCTGCCTGGAATACGCCAAGAAGCAAAATGAAAAATGAATGTCCCGTGGCGCGCATATATCAGTCATCCCAACGCATGTAGTTGATCTTTGGACTTATTGTATTCGATGAGGTTGTCTCCATGCTTATGGATGTTTCGATGACGGCCTGCCCCTGCCGTTTTAAGTTGTTCCCAAGAGATTGACCCACAATATAAACACGGAAGCCCCGGGATTGAACGGTGCAGAGTTCAACAACTTTTCCGAATGCTTCCTCGCGCGCCCTGTCAAATACGCCGGCGGCAGGCGAGCTCATCAAAACATTGGCGGGAAGGTTCGTGCCAAGAGTGGGAGAATAATTGGTGGCGTTTACCAAAGCGGGTGCAAGTTTATACAAATCGGACAAACGGTTATACGGTCTGTTTGCGATGAGCGACAGGGCAACATTGGAGGCAGTCATGGCGGAGATGACGGAATTGGCATAGGCGGCATCCGCAGTTGGGGAAATATTATAAACCAACGCTTCAAGAACAGCTTGTGAAGCGGTATTTATGTTGATTCGCCCTCGTGTCACCGGATAATTTGTCGATGTCGAGTTGGTCCTATTTACTGTAAAGAGGTCGACAAGCTCGATGGCGCGGGTGCCATTCGCATCCAGCGTGGCAAGTTCGGGTTGGCCGATTCTGAGTGAAAATCCCCCGCCGGGTTTGTTGTATGTCTGGGGGTCGCCGGAAAAGGAATTTCCGCCGGAGTCATTAACCTGAATGGGATCAAAAATATGACCGAGCTCTCCGATGCTTTGCATTGCATCGTCGCGGATCACGGCAACGAAGGTTTTTGCATCGGAGGCACTGTATCGAGTGGGGAGCGCTGTCGGGTCTCCGCCTGCGGATGCCAATGCGGTGCCAAGATTGGCAGAATTTGACCGCACGTAATCCCTGGTGGACCAGTTGGTGTGAAAATCCTGGGATCGGGCAGTGCCGTCGTCAAGTTGCCTTCCCTGCCAAAGGCCGCTGGCATGTCCGGTGGTGGCTGCGCCAAGTGCGGTCCAATCGCTTTGACAGAGATGGGTGATGCGAGGATCGGCAACGGTGTTGGGATCATTGCTTGGCAAAAAGTTAAATGTCCATCTTATTACCCCGACATCGCCAAATTTATTGCCTGGATCTTTTCGGACTAGCCCGGCGTTTGCCGGAGCGACATTTTCCGGTTCGGCGCGATTCATGTCTGCCAGATTGCCGTTCCAGTAAAATTTGAACTGGGGATGTCCTCTCAGTGAGCTGGACTTGGAGGAGGTGTCTGGCCACGTGGGATAATTGTTCGTGTCGGAACTTGGTCGCAGCGAAGTCGGGCCAGTTGTAAAACTTTGCTGGGTCGAGCCAAGCGAAACCGCCTTGAACTCATTGGGCAACAAGGTCACATTTACGGATGCCGAAGTAAAATCGGCCAGGTCACTCTGGGGATTCCCGTTTCGTAAATCAATATATTGTCGATTGTTGATCCTCATTCCAACATTTCCGGAAACCTGAACTCCATACGGGTTCCATAGTTGGGCATAAAATTCGGATTTGATGACAATGGTATAAGGAGGTCCTTCGGATTCCGACACCCATGTATTCTTCTCCGCAATCATCACGACGTAAGGGGTCGACTCCTTGCCTGCAGGCTCCCCTCCATTGACGGTCGTTGGGACATCGTCGGCGTCAATATAATCCACCATGTTGGCCGCCAGGCGTGTCAAATATTTCAAGCCGCTGGGGTCCTCGTTCTGAAGACCCAAGTCACGTTTTCCGAATTGGGGGAGGTTCGCGGCGATAATTCCCGCTATTTTATCCGCCCGCTCCGTGGCGGTTGCCCCATTTGTCGAATTGGTGGCAAGATCATTGATGTTATATTTCGGTTTCCCCCCTTCGGGAAGGTCTGCGGGGATGACGTCCGGACTCCATATCTCATTGGCGGTCAGGAGATGTTTCTTTTGCTGGTAGGCATCGGCGGTTGAAAAACCCTGTCCCATGCTGTGCGGGGAGATCAGGGACGGCGCGATATTCGCGAGCTTCGCCGCATCATCCGTCGTAAAAAGGTTGCTGCCTCCGGTGTAAAGGGGAAGTTCCCGGGGACCGGAAAACCAGTTTGTCGGATTATTCCGAGGAGTGTCGACTCCGTGGTGGCGCGGGTTGACTCTCGCCCATTCATCCAAAACAATATACGCGTAGCGGGCATTGGTTTTTCCGGCTGCGTCCGTCATATACACCCACGGAGCACGGTAGTAATTCGAGCCGTTCGTGACCTGGATGAGCTTGTTTTCAAGGTTGAGGTTGACACTCACTGCGGAAGCCAAATTGGTGCGGGCGTTCAAATAGTTCAAAACCGCAGGACCGTTGTTCGTGTTGGTGGGATAGCCGTTCAACGAGGGGAGATCGCCGGAAATCAGCGGCATCAGTTCGCCGACATTCGCGAGGTTTTTCCTGGCAATGACAAGGATGGGGCCATAGTTCGCGGCGTCGTTTGTCTGGCCGACAACATAGGCCTGGTTTGTTCCGATGGCGATGGAGAGCTGCCTCATGGCGGCCGCGAGGCCCGATTCCGCGGCGAGTTGCGCCCGATACTTGTTCAATGCGCTTCTCGCCACGCTGCGCTCCACGCCCATGCTCTGGAGGAAGGCGACGACGATGGTGGAGAGGACGACGAGGACGAGGAGGGTGGTTATCAGGGAAGAAGCCTTCGGCCTCTTCCCAATGCGAAATGCGAGCCGAGCGAAGCGAGACAGACCGCCGCAGGCAGCCCGGAGGGCGGGTTTGCGAGTCAAATGGGGAATGAGACATCGGGGTTGCGCCCTGGGCGGAAGGCCGGTCCTGCCGCTCCAGATCCCTGAAAAAGTCCTGTCTAAAAAATTCATTGGGGGCGGTTGAGTTTGACCCGGGTGGTGAAGGTTTGTTCGACCGGGGCGATGGCTGGAGAGGCGGAATCCGTCCATGCCGAGACATCGTTGCCGAGCTTCTTGGCGGCATCATGGTTGATGGCTTTGACCTGGATTTCGACGAGGTCGGGGAGGTTGTTTGTCGTGAAGTCGGCGAGGGTGTTGTTCGTGGTCAGACTGTAGGCGGCAACCCGAAAGCCCGTGATGTTGCGCGCGAGGAGTTCCTCGCCGGTCGGGCCGATCACGGGGTTTTGGAAAAGGGAATTGGCGGCGAGGTTCGTGAATGTGGCGTCGCTGCTGCGGAAGTAGCGATACAGGTTGAGCGATTTGTTCGTCGAGGCGGTCGTCCGGTCAAAGGCCAGAAAGTAGCCGACCTGGCAGACGTCGCCCTTGTTGGAGGATTCCTGGGCCTTGAGCGGGAGGGCGGAAAGAAAGAAGACGGCCGAGCCGGCATTCGTGTTGGCGACGGCGCTGCCGATCGGGGACAGGATTGGAAAGGCGCCGCCGTTCACCAGGAACTGGTTGTTGGTGGCGGCGAGGGCGTTCTGGAGGTCGCGCGACATGATGCCGAGGGCGGCGCGGGCCTCGCGGTAGGAATCGACCCGGTTCTCGTTGACCCTCCAGAGTTTGGTCCCGCTGTCCACCATGTTGAGGAGGAGCACGAGGAGGATCGCCATGACGGCCATGGCGACCATGAGCTCCAGAAGGGTGGCCGCGCCAATCACCTGTTTCGTCAGACTGTCAATCCTTGTCTTCAATCTTGTTAATTCTGTTAATCCCGTCAAAAAAAATCCTAGTAATCCATCAGGGTGACGAAGGTGTATTTGGAGCGCTTGGCCGAGGGGGCGGCGGGCGGGGCTTCGATCGTCGTCTGGACGCGGGAGAGGTTGGAGATGCCGGTGCTGGTGTCCACGGTGATGTTGGCAAGGAAGGATGCCGAGACATCGGGGTAAGTGTTCGAGAAATCCGAAGCTGTGATGGTGGCCAAAGGCGAACCGTTGGTGTTGAAGGCCAGATACAGGTTGCCCGTGGCTGCCAGGCTCAGCCCGTTCGTATCGTTGGCAGCCGAACCGGACATGACGAACCGGTTGGTGCCGGATGCGACCCTCAGATCGGAAAAGATCTGCCGCGCGATGAGGGTGGCCCTGGTTTCCCGCTGGCTTTCCTGGGCGGATCGCATGGCGACAGGAAACATCCCCATGATCCCGACCAGCGCGAAGGCGATCACGCCGAGCGCCAGAACGACCTCGATGAGTGAAAACCCGCGCGATAGCGCTTGGTGAGACGGGAAAGGTCGAGGGTTTGGCGCAGGGGCGCAAAATGCGGCAAACCCTGTTTTTTTTGACAGGATTAACAAGATTGACAGGATTTCAGGATTTTCAGCAGAAGCAGCGGAATGGCGCGGAAGATCAGGAGCCGGTGGCGGTGATATCGAGTTGGGCGCGCCCGGTATAGCGGGAGAGCGAGATCTGCTCGAACAGCCCGGAGGCACCATCCTGGACATTTTTGTTGCGCGTGTGGTTGTCCCTTCCTTCCGCGTAGTGGCCTTCGTAGAGGAAAACCCTCAAATTGCCTGCAGGCTGGTCGACGGCCCCGCTCGAGTTGAAGGACACGCACGGGAATTCCTCGTCGCCGGACGACTGTCCCAGTTCCGCAGACAAATTCCGGAATGCGGTCTTGCTGGCACCCGGGAGGGAGCTGGCCGCTGTTTTGAATGCGATATTCTTCGGCAACGGGGTCCATTTTTTCAGGATAACGTAGCTTTTTTTTGTCGGATCCGGGGCGTCCGCCTTTTCCTCGTCAGTCGCATCACGGAAGACAATGAAGGCCGAGTATCGCATGGCCTCGACGGGAAAGTCATTGTCCGCAAAACCGATATAGACGTTCTGCCCGCTTTCGAGGGCGGCGACGCGCGCCTGCTCGAAGGTGTTCATGAGGATGTTCACGGCTCCGCGTCGTCCGGCGGTGCTGGAGAAGCCGGATACTGCGGGGAGAAGGAGCGACATCATGACCGCCATGATCGAGATCACGACAAGCAGTTCCAAAAGGCTGAATCCCCTGGATCGGCGGCACCGGCGATCTGGACAATGAATCATACCGGACGTTGCCCCACAGGCAGGCAACCTGCCAAAGGAAGTTTTGTAACGATTTCGTCACATGAGGGGTTCATGACCCGGAAAAGCATTTTCGTCTCAAAGCTGCCAATGAATTGCCTGATCGATGTATTCACAAAGCACTGACAATTTCAGGAGCATGTTCAGTGCCAACCGGGTGGACGGGAAAGATTCCGGCTGCCGGTCAGGAACGCGCAGGGAGGCGGGACAGGGCGACGGCGCACGACTTGTAGGCAGGCTGGCGGGATACCGGATCGAATGATTCCTGCGTCAGCCGGTTGGTTTCCTGGAAGTGCATGGGAACAAAAATCTGGCCCGGCAGGACGGACAGGGTGAGCAAGGCATCGGCTGCGAGTTCGCCGCGACGGGAGCGGACCCTGATCCGTCCGCCCGGGATGATGCCGAGTCGCGCGGCATCATCCGGGTTGATCTCCGCGTAAATGCGTGACGGGTGAAGTTTGCGGAGCACGTCGGATTTTCCCGTGCGGGTCTGGGTGTGCCATTGCGCGGACGAGCCGCGTCCGGTGAGGAGCAGAAAGGGATACGTCGCATCAGGGAGTTCCGGCATGGGGGTCGGCTTCTCGAAGACGAAGCGGGCGCGCTGGTCGGCGGTGAAGAATTTCCGGTCCGAGAACAGCCGGCGTTCTTGGAAAAAGGATGAGGGATGAGGAGGTGAAGTGCGCGGGATTTCACATTTCGCATTTTCCATTTCGCATTGCGCGGCGTCCGCCGCGTCAAACGGCCACTGGATCCCGCGCCCGCGTTCAATCATCGCGTATCCGTCGATGCCGGTGATGTCACACGGTCGGCCGACGGACAATTTCTGGAGGATCCCGAACACGGCTTCTGGCGAGGACCACTCCGCGAACATGCGGCCGCACCCCCAGTAGTGGGCGACGATCTGGAAGATTCGAAAGTCGGAGAGCGCCTGGCCGGGCGCTTTCGAGACCTTCTTGATGAGCCCGATGCGGCGTTCGCTGTTGACGAACGTGCCGTCCTTTTCCCCCCAGCCGGCGGCCGGAAGAACGAGATCCGCGAAACGCGCGGTTTCGGTCGAGTCATACATGTCCTGCACGACGAGGAACTCCAGCTTGCGGGCGGCTTCCGCAAACCGGCTGCTGCGCACCCAGGAATGTGCCGGATTGGTCGCGATGACCCAGAGGGCTTTGATTTTCCCTTCGTGGATCGCCTCAACGATCTGGTCATAAGCGTAACCCGGCGAGTCCGGGATCAGGCCGGGGGGGATGTCGAGAATGCGGGCGACCTCGTCGCGATTACGCGGGCTGGCGAAGTCGCGGCCGCCGAAAAGCGAGGTGGTGTTGCTGAAAAGCCGGGAGCCCATGGCGTTGCATTGGCCGGTGATGGAGTTTGCCCCGGTGCCCGGCCGCCCGATGTTTCCGGTCATGAGGGCCAGGGCGATGATCGCCTGGGCAGTCCGTGTGGCCTGGTGGCCTTGGTTGACGCCCATCGTCCACCAAAACGAAACACGTTTCCCGCAGGCGATCCTGCGGGCAAGGTCCTCGATCGCATCGGTGCCGAGCCCTGTGACTCCGGAGATTTCCTCCGGCGGAAACCTGGCGACAAAGCGCTCGAACTCCTCAAATCCCGACGTGTGGGCGGAAACAAACCCCCTGTCAACCGCCCCCATGCGCACGAGGAGGTTGGCGAGGCCGTAGAGAAGGGCGAGATCCGACTTCGGGGCGAGCGGATAATGGACGGTGGCCGCTGCGGCTGTTTCCGTGTGGCGGGGATCGAGGACCAGAATATCCGGATGGTGCGGGTTGCGCATCACCCTCTGCCACAGGATCGGGTGGGCGATGCAAAGGTTGCTGCCGATGAAAACCAGCACGTCGGACTCCTCGAGATCCGCATAAGTGAAAGGCGGTGCGTCAAAGCCGAAGCATTCCTTGTAGGCGGAAACCGCCGTGGCCATGCACTGCCTGGTATTCCCATCCCCATGTCGGATCCCCATCCCGAATCGCCCGAGCGCCCCGAGAAAAGCGAGTTCCTCGCTGGGCATCTGCCCTGTCCCCAGCCATGCCACGGCCTCCCCGCCGTGCCGGGCGATGATGCCTTTCAGGCGTCCGGTGAAGAGAGACATGGCCCGTTCCCAGTCGCAGGGGACAAGGCGGCCATCCGTGCCGCGGAGGAGCGGAGTCGTCGCGCGGTCCGGTGCGGCAAGCGGAGCGAGCGCCTCCCAGCCTTTCGGGCAGGCCATTCCGAGGTTCACCGGATAGTCGGCAGTGGCGGAGATATTGATGGCCTGCTTGTCGCGCAGATGGACGTCGAGCGCGCAGCCGGTCGAGCAAAACCCGCAGACCACCGATGTCGTCTCGTCAGGGGCGAGCCGTTTGGGAAGCATTCCCAGCCCGAAGCGTCCGGGTTCCTGCACCAACTGGCGGGTGAGCGGACCGTCGGAAGCCCTCAGGAGACCACTGATATAGCCGGAAGCACTCATGGTGGTTGCCCGGGCATTTTTTTTCCGATTCCCGCCAGAAAGAAGAGAGCGCGTTCCAGCAGTTCAGAAACGAGAAAGATCAGCCCTCCCCCAGCCTGATGCCCGTCGGCGACGAGAAGAAGAGCGGCCCCCCCGGCGACAAAGCGGATGGCGACCCAGGGGCGCAGCGGACCACGCAGAAGCCGGGCCGACCGGTCGAGATCGTCGAGCCGGAGGGATTTCGTCGCTCCCCGAACGACCAGAGCCATCCCGATCACCAGCTTGAACCCGGCCAGCGCGAAAAAGGCCGGAATTTCCTCCGCAGCGAGCGCCGCAAAAATCGCGCCCGTGAGGAAAAACCGCCCGAACGACAGGGGCCCCCGCCAAACCATGCGCCCGGTATCGTGGTAGACCCAGGCCGAGCACAGCACCCCCAGCCAGCCGGTGGTCGCGGAGACGAGGACGAGGAGCGGCTGCCACGGGCGGGTCGGCTCGAAGAACCCGGCGGCGGCGGCGGCGGCGGACAGGGGGCCGAGCGCGCCGAGGACGATGATCTCGCGGCTCAGCCAGGAAGTGCGCCAGCCCAGAAAGGCGCGCCAGGCTTTCAGCGGCTGGCCAAGGTGCATGACGCTTACCGCAAGCCCGAACTGGATGAGCAGGGTTCCGGCGACCACCGCAAATGGCCGGGCCCCCGGAAACAGGCCGCCCGTGAGAAGCCCGACTCCCGCCTGCGTGAGAACCAGCATGAAGACCAAGGGCCAATGGGCGTGTTGCACATTTGGCCGGTGATGGTCCGCCGCGAGCGCCCTTTCGGAGAGCGGGCGCGCGGATGTGTAGGTTGTGGAGGGCTTCGTCAGCCGCGAATCCGGAGAGTCCGGGAGAAAGAAACCGCTCTCCGCATTCCGCCGGATTTCCGGACTCGAGATAATGCGGATGGAGATCGCGGAAGTCGGGCAGGCCTGGACGCAGGCCGGTGCCTCGTCGGCGGCGAGGCGCGAATGGCACATGTCGCACTTGCGGACGATGCCGAGTTTTTCGGAATACTTCGGCACCTCGTAAGGGCATTTGAGGATGCAATACTGGCATCCGATGCACTGGTCATCGAGATGGCGGACGATGCCGGTTTCACCGTCCTTTTCGTAGGCGAGCACCGGGCATCCCTCCAGACACCCCGGGTCCTCGCAATGATGGCAGGCGCTGGTGACGGTTTGCTGGCGTGGGGACTTGGCCGTCCCGCCGAGCAGGAGACCGACTTCACGCCACGTCTCCTCCTCCTCGAGCCCGTTCAGGCTGTGGCAGGCGGCCACGCAGGCTTTGCATCCGGTGCACTGGTCGAGGTTGACTTCGAACGCATACTGCTCGCCTTTCCCCGGTTTCTCAAAAGGAATCAGCGCGCGGTAGGAAGGTTCACGCGCGTTCGGGAGCGCGGCATCGTGGGCGCGGGAAAACCGTCCGACGGCCGTGAGATCAGCCTGCTCGGCAAGCAGGAGATCGATCCCGGTCACGCTCATAGGCCTCCGAACAGAACCTGGAGGGTGCCCAGGTCGTGACGGCAGGTGAAGGCTTGAAACGATTCGCCCCCCTCCCGTTGCTCCATGTAGCGGTCGAGCATGCGCGCGACGGTTTCCCGGAGTTCCTCGAACGGCATGGCCTGGAATACCTGGCGGCCGACGGCTTGGCGTGTCCCGAATCCCCCGCCGACAAACACGTGGTAGGCCTCGCGTCCGTCGGATGTTTTTGTCCCCAGCAATCCGATGTCGCCCATGTAATGCTGGGCGCAGGAATGCGGGCAGCCGGTGAAGTGAATGTTGACCGGCCTGTCCAGACGAACCCGCTTCTCCAGATACTTTGCGAGTTCGATGGCATGCCCCTTGGTATCCGTTGAGGAATACTTGCAGAACCGGTTGCCGGTGCAGGCGACGATCCCGCTCGCCAGGTGGGATTGCCTCCAATCCAGCCCGACGCGCCGGACGGCTTTTTTGACCGTTTCGAGATAAGCGTCCGGAATGTTCGGGAGGATGAGATTTTGCCAAACCGTGAGCCGGATGTCTCCCGTGCCGTAATTCTCCGCGAGATCGGCCAAGCGGAGCATTTGCGCGGGCGTCACCTGACCGGCGGGAAAGGTTACACCGAGATAGGACAGGCCGTCCTGTTTTTGCGGGTAGGCCCCCACATGGCTGTGAGGCAGCGATTCGGAGGCGTAAACCAGGGTGTCCGGAGCGAGCGGGACGCGGTCCAATGCGCTTCCCAGCTTCCGCTCGGTTTCGGCGAGGTATCGATCCAGCGTCCAGACGTCCAGAAGGTGCTTGAGGCGGGCTTTTTTCCGGTTGCTGCGGTTGCCGTGCTCCAAATAGACGCGGATGAGGGCCGTGACCACCTCGACGATCCGATCCGGCGGCACTTGCACGCCGAGGTCGCGGGCAAAGGCTTTGTGCCCGGTCGCGCCACCGAGGGAGACGCGGAAGACCACCCCGTCCGCAGTTTTTACCGCCTTGATCCCGATGTCGTTCGTGTCCTCGACCGAGCCGATAAGCCCGCCGCCGTCGAAGGCGATGTTGAATTTGCGCGGCAAATCGGAGAATTCCCGGTGATGGAGGATCATCGCCGCCAGATCTCGGACGAATGGCGAACAGTCGATCAATTCCTCCGGATCAATCCCCGCAGTGGGGTTGCAGGTGATATTGCGGATGTTGTCGGCCCCGGCTCCCTGCGTGTGGAGACCGATGGCTTGGATCCTGCGCAGGACTTCGACGGTATCAGCGGGTTTGATCAGGCGGATTTGGAGGTTTGCGCGCGTGGTGATCTGGACATAGCCGGAGGTGAGCGTCTTCGAGATGTGCGCGATCTCCCGCAGTTGGTGGGCCTTGAGCTGGCCGCCGGGAATCCGGAGCCGGGCCATGAACGCCTCCTCCACGGGGCTGAGATAAAACAGCCCATACCACTTGAAGCGGAACACCTCCTCCTTGTCGGGAGCCTTGTCGGCGCGGGCATTTTCCGCGATGCGATAATACGAGTCGAGCGGGTGTTCCTCGCGTTTGATCCGTTCCTCGGTGATCAGGGCCTCCGGCTCCGGCCCGGGCACCAGGTCGCCGAAGGAAATCCCCTTGGCCGCCAGGCCGGAAAAAAACCCTTCGAGGTAGGTCTTTTGTCCGGCGTTGAGCGGGTTGCCCAAGATGGATGAGGGAAGGATGGCGTTCATGGCTCAGTAAACATCGCGGCAATAGCGTTTTTGGGATTTGAGCTGCTGGATGTAAGCGGCGGCGGATTCCGGGCCGAGGCCGCCGACCGATTCGCAAATCCGGTGCAGCGCGGCATCCACGTCCTTGGCCATGCGCGCCGCATCTCCGCAGACATAGAAATGCGCTCCCGCCTCGAGCCACCGCCAGATCTCGGCGGCGTTTTCCAACATGCGGTCCTGGACGTAGATTTTTTCCGGCTGGTCGCGCGAGAACGCGGTGTCGAGGCGCGTCAGGAACCCTTCGGCATGCCAGGCCTCCAGTTCCCTGCGGTAGAGGAAATCGTGCGCCGCGCGCTGGTCGCCGAAGAAGAGCCAGTTCGGTCCCGTGGCCGCGATGGCTTTGCGCTCCTGCAGGAAGGCCCGGAACGGTGCGATCCCGGTCCCCGGGCCCACCATGATCATCGGTGCCGCCGGATCTTTCGGCGGCTTGAACCCCGGCGAGGAGTGGACGAAAATCGGGACGGAGCCGTCGCCGCGTTCGGCCAGAAAGGTCGAGCAGACGCCCTTGCGCAGTCGGCCCTCCAGCTCGTAACGGACGACGCCGACCGTCAGATGAACCTCGCCGGGGCAGGCCTTGGGGCTGGAGGAAATCGAGTAGAGGCGGGGCTGGAGTTTTTTCAACGGGGCCACCAGCTCCGCGGCCGAGATCCCCTTGCGCGGCAGCCCGGCGAGAAACGGTTTCAAATCGTAAGTGGCGATCAGATCCCCGCGCAAACCGGCCTCGCCCTCCAGGTCGGCCGCGCGGAGAATTTCCGCGACGAAGTCCGGGCAGTTTTGCGGCATCACGCCGAGGGCGTCGCCCACTTCGTAGGTCAATCCCGAGTCGCCGAGAAGGATCTCGAAATGCCGCGTGTCCTTCGCGGAGCCTTCGGAGTTGAGCCGAAGGTTGGTTTTCAGGGCGGCCGGATAGGGGTTCGCCTTCCCGAAGCCGGTTTCCCGTTCATTTTTGGAATCTGCGGCCTCGCTGCCGAGCGCTTTCATCAAACCGGAAAACCAGGAGGCCGCCGACCCCTCGTAATCCGCGTCGCAATCCGTGCGGGGATGGATGCGCCGGGCCCCGAGTTCCGCAAGCCGGGAATCAAACTTTTTTCCCGCCTCGCAAAACTGCACGTAATTGCTGTCGCCGAGGGCGAGCACGGAAAACTCCATGTGGTCGAGGCGCGGGGCGGTTCCATTTTTGAGGTAATCCCAAAAGCCCTGCGCGTTGTCCGGCATGTCGCCGTCGCCGTAGGTGCTCGTGATGAGGGCCGCGCGTTTTTCCGCAGCCAGGTCAAGGGAGGAAAAATCCTCCATGCACACGGCGCGCGCATCAAATCCCGCCGTCTTCGCTTCCCCGGAAAATTTTCTTGCGAGGGCCTCGGAAGAACCGGTCTGCGAGCCGAACAAAAACAGGAGCGGGCCGCGGGACGGCACTTCGTCGGCCTTCGGGCGGGCCATGTCCGCAGCCAGAAGCCCGGCAAGGTAGCCGTTGAGCCAGGCGCGCTGGTCGGCGCTGAAGGGAGCGCTCTCCGGAAGGAAAGCGGTGTCATGAACACTCATTGTCCGATGGCCTCGTCAAGGGCGGACGGCTCCGGCATGCGGAGGATTTTTCCTTCGTCCTCCACGGTCAGCCGGGAGGGGCGGATGTGCGAGCGTTCCTCGAGGAATGTGATGAGATACTCGCGCAGGGCGTAATACTCGGGGTTTGCCAGAAGCTCTTTGCGGTCGCGCGGATGCTCGAAGGGGATTTCCAAAATGTCCCCGACTTCGGCTGCCGGGCCGTCGGTCATCATCACCACGCGGTCCGCCAGAAAAATCGCCTCGTCCACATCGTGCGTGACCATGAGGCTGGTCTTGCGGTCGCGGCGGGAAAGGTCCACCAGCACCTGCTGGAGCTCGATGCGGGTCAGGGAATCGAGCATGCCGAACGGCTCGTCGAGGAGCAGCATTTTCGGCGAAAGAGCAAAGGCCCGGGCAATGCCGACGCGCTGGCGCATTCCCTGCGAAAGTTCGGAGGGATACTTCCGCAGGGCGTCGGAGAGACCGACGATCGAGAGATAGTATTCCGCGATCTCCCGCCGCTCGACATGGCTTGCGGTGTAAAACACCTGGTCCACTCCCATCTTCACATTTTCGTAAGCCGTCATCCAAGGCAGCAGGCAGGGGGATTGGAAAACCACCCCGCGATCCGGGCCGGGTCCCGTGACTTCCTTTCCCACGAGAAAGATTCCCCCGGCAGAAACGCTGTTCAAACCGGCCACCATGGAAAGGACGGTGGACTTTCCGCAGCCGGAGTGCCCGATCAGGGTGATGAATTCCCCGTTGGCGATCTTGAGGTCAAAGTCTTTCACGATGACCGCCGGCCCTTTCGGCGTGGGGTAGACCTTGGTCAGTTTGGACAGTTCGAGATAGGACGACATGATCAGCCCACCTCCACGGTTTCGCGCCGTTCCTCGCCCCGGCGAAGCGGGTGCCTGCGGGAAACGCGCGGGCTGTTGAGATCTTCCGGCAGGATGTCCGGCAGCCGGAGCTTGAGGGAAAGCCGGGTTTTTTGGAGTGCCCCTTGGTCGAGGAGGTAGTTCAGCACGCGCGAGCGGATTTCCTTGAATCCGGGGTCGTGGTTCACGGATTTCCTGTCTCTTGGACGGGCGAGGGGAACGGGCACCTCCGGACCGAGTGTGGCACCGGGCCCCATGCTCAGGGGAATGATCCGGTCGGCCAGAAGGATCCCTTCGTCGGTGTCATTCGTAATCAGCAGGACCGTGCGCTTGTCGCGTTCCCAGATGGAGAGGATTTCTTCCTGCAGGGTGGCTCGCGTGAGCGCGTCCAGCGCGCCCAGCGGCTCGTCGAGCAGGAGGATTCCGGGTTCGGTGGAAAGGGCGCGCGCGACCGACACCCGCTGGCGCATGCCTCCCGACAATTCGCCCGGCCGCTTGTCGCGGGCGGGGGCCAGTTTCACCATGCCGAGGTATTTCTCCACCTGTTCGGCCTTTTTTGCAGGGGACCAGCCTGGAAAAACCTGGTCCACGGCCAGCATCACGTTTTCGAAAACGGTCATCCACGGAAGCAGGGAGTAGTTTTGAAAAACAATCCCGCGATCCGGGCCCGGACCCCTGACCGGTTTCCCGTTCAGGAGAATCGTTCCCGAATCCGGCGCGATCAGGCCGGCGATCAGGTTGATGAGCGTGGTTTTCCCCGTTCCGGAATAGCCCACGATGGCGACGAACTCACCCGGTTGGATGGACAGACAAATGTCCTTCAGAACGCACTGCCCGCCGAAGGACTTCGAGACATGGTCCAAATGGAGAAGCGGCTCCATGATCAGGCGGTCCTGAACCTGGATTCCACGAGGCTCATCAGGCGGTCGAGAACGAAGCCCACGAGACCGATGGTGACGATGCAAAGGATGATGTGGGCGTAGCTGAGCGCGTTGTATTGCTGCCAGAGAAATCCGCCCACGCCGGGTTTGCCCGTGAGCATTTCCGCCGCGACGATGACCAGCCACGCAATCCCCAGGCTCAGCCGGAATCCGGTGAACATGTAGGGCAGCGAGCCGGGGATGAGGATTTTGAAGAGCGTTTTCGTGCGGGAGAGTTTGAGCACCCGGGCAACATTCAGGTAATCCTGCGGGATCGCGCGCACGCCCATCGCCGTGTTGAGGACGGTCGGCCACATCGAGCAGATCGCGATGGTGAAGATCGCGGCGAGGTCCGAGGCGGTGTAGCTGACGCCCGTGCCGGGGATATTCCACTTCGCGCTGAGGAAAATGACCATTCCGAGCGGCAGCCAGGCCAGCGGGGAGACCGGACGGAGGATCTGGATCATCGGGTCGAACATCTTCGAGAATGCCTTCGAGAGCCCGAGGCAAAACCCCAGCGGCACGGCAAGAAGAAGCGCGATCACATACCCCTGTGCGACGAGTTTCAGCGACAGCCAGGTGAAGGCAAGGATCCCCTGGTCGAGCTCCCCGCGCTTTTCAAACGGCTTGAGGATGTAGTTTTTGCTCGCCCTCCACGTCTCCACCGGATTCGGCAGATCGGCGGAGATCCCGGTTCGCTTCGTGACGGTGACGGTGTCGCCCCATTCGTCTTTGACCTGCTTGCTGGTGGGGTGCCCGGATATCATCGCCCAGAGCAGGACGATGGCCGCCACCCCCAGCAGGGGAAGGATCAGGGTGTCCGCGTGAATTTTCCTCAGAAAGCTCATGGGTCAGCCTTTGAGGGTCTTGATGGGAAATCCCGCCGCGTAAGCCTCGAGGTCCCCCTGCGGGTTGAACGTCACCCCGTCGAACAAGGTTTCCGGGGCCGCGCTCAACCCGCCGTGGGTCGCCCCGATTTCCTTCATGGCCTCCTCGTAAATATCCGGGCGCATGACCGCCGCCGCCACCTTTTCATAGTCGGGAGCGCCTTCGACGAACCCCCAGCGACGGAACTGGGTGAGCCACCATTTGGCGTATTTCGGCTGCGGGTAGTTGCAGTTCCGGTCGTGGAAGATCATGTAGTCGGGATCACGGAACTTGCGCCCGTCGCCCATGTCGTATTTGCCCTGAAGCCGCGGAAGGATGTTTTCCGGCGGGCAGTTGATATACGTCGGCGCGCTGACGATCTGCGCCGCCTCCGGACGGTTGTCCATCTGGTCCAGCCAGACGCTGGCTTCCTGGAGGGCTTTCAGGACCGCCTTGACCGTCTTCGGGTTCTTGTCCGCAAATTCCGCCGTGAAAGCGCAGACTTTCTCCGGGTGGTCCTTCCAGATGCCCTGGGAGTTGATCGCCGTAAACCCGATTTCGTCGGCGATGGCCCGGGCATTCCACGGTTCTCCCACGCAGTAGCCGTCCATTTTTCCGACTTTCATGTTGGCCACCATCTGGGGAGGAGGCACGGTCGCGAGGGAAACATCGGCCCCGCCGCCCTGGGCATCTCCGGGATTGATCCCGCCCGCCGCGAGCCAATACCGCAACCACATCGCGTGCGTCCCCGGCGGAAACGTCATGGCGAATGTCATCGGCGTGCCGGAAGCTTTGGCGGCATCCACGATGGGCTTGAGGACCTTGGGGTCGGCGGCGACTTTTCCGACAAGATCTTTTTTCAAAGTGATGGACTGGCCGTTTCTGTTGAGCAGCCAGGGGACGATCATGGGCTTGGGAGGCGAGCCGGCGAGGCCCATCGTGGAGGCGATTGGCATGCCGAGGAGCATGTGGGTGGCCTGGATGTCCCCGTTGCTCAGGGCATCGCGAATGGCCGCCCAGCTCGCCCCCTTCGAGACGGTCGAGTTGATCCCGTATTTCTTGAACAGACCCTTTTCGTGGGCCACGATGATCGAAGAGCAATCCGTGAGGGCGATGATCCCCAGCTTGAGGTCTGCGGTTTCCGGGGAATCGTCGGCGAAGACCGACCCCACCCAGCCGGTGGGCAGCCCGTTGAAGAGGGCGGTGAGGCTGATGGTTTTCGTGGTGGTGGACAGGAACTCGCGACGCGAGAACCGGCGCTTGGAACCGGAGTGTTTTTTCATATGAGTTGTGTGGGTTTTCAGATCGAGGAGTCCGCAAAGGCTTCGACGCACTTGGCGCGCTGGCTGTTGCTCATGGGAAGGTTGTTCAATTCGGCGATCCCGTTCAGGAACCACCAGGCCCGCTGGCGCGAAGACCGGTTCCCGCACCCGTCGGAAAACATCAGGAGCGACTCTTCCCGCGCGGCGGGATACCCCCTGTCGAAGGGGCCGGTCAGGGCGCGGCGGACCACCTCGTCGGGCAATCCGAACCAGTCGGCTTCCTTGAAGAGAGCGGGAAGGGATTCCCGGTTTTCCGGATCGTCGCACCACTGGCAGGCTTCCCAGAGCGCGAGACGCAAGGCATGCGCCGCATCGGGATCCCTCCCGGCGAAACTTTCGGAGAGAAGAAGAACCTTTTCGGGATGCCCCGCATCCAGCGTGCGGCTTGTCGCAACCACCCAGCCTTCACCGTCCTGCACAGCCGCAGTGTTCCACGGTTCCCCGGCGCAGAACCCGTCGATATGCGCCTCCCGCATGTGCTCGCAAACCAGCGGCGGGGGCAACACCACGATCCGGACATCGCGGTCCGGATCCATGCCGGACTTTTGCAGCCACCCGCGCAACAGCATGTGGTGGCTCGAAACCGTGGAGACGACCGCAAAGACCGGCCGCCTCGGGGACTCCGCCCGCAAAAGCAAGCGCAGGGATTGCCCGTCGCGCACGCCTTTTCTCCAGAGCCTCCGCGAAAGCGTGATCGCGTTGCCTTCGAAACTCAGCATCGCTTCCGCGCGCACATTGCACGGCCGGGTATGGGTCCCGACAACCAGCGAAAAGACCAATCCCCCCAGCGCGTGCGAGGCATCGAGCTCGCCGCGGGCGATCTTTTCCCGGATCGTCCCCCACCCCAGTTCGCCCTCCAGCCGCACATCCAACCCGTGCCGCTCGAACATCCCCGCCGAGCGGGCCACGAGCAACGGGGCGGCATCGGCCAGCGGGACAAAACCCAGCCGGAGGGTCCGCCGCCGGGCGATCACCGCCGGGGCGGCACGCCTGCCCCGCATGGGTTTTTGTAGGGATATCGCAACCATCTTGGCAGGCAATACAGCAGCGCCCATGCCAAGTGGCGAAAATATCAAAATAATGAAATTGATTATTTGTAATGGGAATGATGAATATGGATCATATATGAATCAGGACCCGGACATCCGCGAGCTCCGCGCCTTCACCATTCTGGCCAAGCTCGGCAGTTACACGGCCACGGCACGGGAGATGGGCGTCACGCAGTCCGCAGTCAGCCACTCGATGAAGCGGCTCCAGGAACGGGCCGGGTGCGCGCTTTTATACAACAAGGGAAAAACCGCGCACCTCACCCCCGAAGGGCGGCGGTTCCTCAACGAGGTGGGCAAATGCCTCGACGGTCTCCAGAACGCGATGGCGATGGTCGAGCCGGGGCAGCAGGACCTCAATGCGGTGATCGGCGAATCGCTGGCCCTGGCCATCCTCGCCCCGGTGCTCCGGGAATACCAGGAGTCGTGCCCCCGTTCGCGCATCCGCATCCGCACGGCTCTCGCGCCGGAGGTGCATTCCCTGATCGAATCGGGGGAGGTGGATGTGGGCCTGACTTTGCAAACCCCGAGCATCTCCGACATGGAAAATGTTCCGGTTCTCGCGGACCAGATCCTGCTCGTGTGCGCGCCGGGGAGCGAGCCGGCAAAACAGGACCGGATCGTCGCGAAGGACCTGTCCCGGTGGCATTTCATCCTGCCCCCGGCGGGCGGCGTCACCTTCGGCATGATTTCCGATTTCTTCCTGAAGGTCGGGGCGCGCCCGAAATCCTACGTGGAGATCCCCAGCCACGAGCTGATGAAGGGCCTCGTGAAACTCGGCCTGGGATATGCCTTTCTCCCGGAATGGAGCATCGCGCGGGAGCTCCGGGAACGCAGCCTCCTCGCGCTGCCCCTCCCCAAATCCTCCATCCGTCGGCGCTGGGTCCTCGTCCACCAGGCCTCGCGCAAGCTGAGGCCGAACGAACAAACTTTCCTCGGCCTTTGCCGGATGGCCTGCCGGACGCTGCAGCAGCCGACCGGCTAAATCCCGCCAAGGCCCCCCTCCCTCACGTCCCCAAATCCGCGTAAGGGAAGAAATGAGAGGGAGGGCGAAGCTCCGTCCCGGGAGGGCGAAGCTCCGTCTGAGCCGTAATAAATGGGCTCACACGGAGGTTCGCCCTCCCATCGTTGGCGTGACGCGCGGATTTGGGACGTCCGGCGTGGATTGATGATGAACATATTTCATTGTTATCATAAAAACAATTAACGGAGATATTCATGAATTTCCCGGTTCTGGCACCGCCGGTGCTTGGTTGCTCCGTGAACAAACCGCCGCAAACGCGGCGGGGTTCGCGAAACAACAACAAACCAAACAAGGAGATGGAAATGAAAACGGGAAAAACAAGGGGGGTATCGGGGGGCGCGATTTTGGCGCTGTGCTTGTCCGGGCTGATGGCTGGCGGCACGCTCAGGGCACAGAACACTGCGGAGGAGTGGTGGCGGGGGAAATACGCCACGGGGAACTGGTTCGGAGCACGGACGAGCCTGGAAGACAAGGGAATCATCCTGGGTGGCAGTTGGAAGGCCAACTACTTCGGGGTCGTAAGCGGAGGGCTCCGGCAGGCGGGGGCCTTTGACGAGCAGATCCTTTTCTCCGCCAAGCTGGACATGGAGAAGATGCTCGGGATCCCGGGCCTTTCGCTCAATGGCTCCGCATGGTGGCGGGACGGGCGGAATGTCAACACGTTGGTCGGGGCTTCCCCGGCCTTCAACCCTTCGGCCCTTCAGGTGGGCCAGGGCTGGCGGCTGCTGCCGGTTTACGTGCAGTGGGAGTCGCGCGATCTGCTGCCGGTGAAAGACATGGTGACATTGGTGGGCGGCTGGACGAACCCCTATTACTTTTTCATCCAGCAACCGGGCTCGCAGTTGTTCGTCAACAACGCGCTCTTCCAGACGAAGGGGTTGGTGAACAGCGGGATCCCGTGGAGCGGAGCCAATGATACCTGGGGGGGGCACCTGAAAGTCAAGCCGACGGAGTCGACTTATGCGCAGGCGGGACTTTACATGGCGATTCCCGGCGCACTGGACAAAAACAACCACGGGCTTTATTTCGAGGGGGCGTATCCACAGAACAAAAACGGGCTTTATTTCGTGGGGGAAACCGGGTTTACGCCGAAAATCGGCCCGTCGAAACTTCCCGGAAAATACGCCTTCGGGGGGATTTACTACGGCGTGGAGAACAGGTCGTTCAACGGGCAGGCTTACGACGGGCGTTACGCTCTTTACTGGCAGGCGGACCAGATGCTCTTCCGCGAGCCTTCTCCCGAGGCGGCTCCCGCCGGCAAAGGACCGGGTGACGGGAAATCCGTGGCCTCCGGGAAGAGCTTCAAAGAAGTTGCTCCTGCGGAGAAAAAACCGAACGAACAGGGGTTGTATGCTTTCAGCTTCGTGAGCTATGCGCCGAAATACAACAATGCCATGCCGTTCTATTTCCACACGGGGCTCCTCTACAAAGGCCTGATCCCCACGCGGGATCAGGATCAACTCGGTTTGGCCTTTGCCTACGGCAACTACAGTTACTACAAGGCGCTGGCCGACGAGCGGGCCAACAGGCCGGTGCAGAGTTTTGAAGCAGTGCTGGAGTTGGACTACCGGGTCCAGTTGAGCAAGTTCTCCTACGTGCAGCCGTTCCTGCAATACCACATCCGCCCGAACGGAACCGGCGTGGTGGAAAATGCCACGATCCTCGGTTGCCAGATGGGCGTGACATTTTGATCCCCCCCGGCGCGCCCCGTATCCCCTGCCCCAATCGCATCGGGGGAACGGGAGCGCGCGGCGGGAGGGAGTCCGCGCGCGCAGCGCCGACGGAAAAGGGGCGGGAACCTCTCCGAATCGTTGGCCAACGATGCCCGCATGCGCTACCTTCGCCGAAGGGATGCAAAATCACGTCCGCCACCTTTTCCTTTCGCCCGGCCACAACTATTTCGGGCATCACGGCCAGCCTGCGGGAAACAACCCGGTCGTGGAAGTCCGCGAGTTGGAATGCGTGGCAGGAAGAGGGATCCGGGGGGACCGGTTCTTCGATTTCCAGCCCGATTACAAAGGTCAGATCACGTTTTTTTCATGGGAAAACCTCCTGCGAATGTGGGGGGAGCTCGGGGTTCCGCCACAGGCGCGGGATCCCTCCGCCACCCGCCGCAACGTGATCGTCGAAGGAGTGGATCTGAGCCGTCTGATCGGCTCGGAATTCGAACTCCAGGGGATCCGCTTTTTCGGCACCGAAGAATGCCGTCCGTGCCACTGGATGAACGGAGCGATCCATCCGGAGGCCGAGGCATGGATGCGCGGGCGGGGTGGGCTGCGGGCGAAAATCCTGGGCGACGGGTGGCTGAGGGCGGAGGGGGAGCCTCCCCGTTGCAGACCGGTCGCCGCCCTCGTGGCAGGGGGGAATTCCACCCGGATGGGCCGTGACAAGGCGGGCATCGAGATCGCCGGAATGCCGCTCTGGCAACGGCAGCTCGATCTCTTGGGATCGGTCTGTGAACACGTCGCGGTCTCCGCCATGCAGCCCCCCTCGTGGAAGCCGGATCGGTGCGTGTTCGTCAAGGATTCCCCCCTGGCCCGGGGGCCGCTTGCCGGGCTGCTCGGCACCCTTGAATGGGCGGCTTCGACGGATGCCTCGCACCTCCTGGCGCTCGCAGTGGATCTGCCGCGGATCACCCCCGGAATATTGCACCGGTTGTTGGACGAGTGCCGACAAGGAAGAGGCTCAGTCCGCGAGGGGCCGGCGGGGTTCGAACCCCTTTGCGCCGTCTATCCCGTGGAGGCCCTCGCCCTGCTGAAGGACATTGCCGACGCGGGATCGTTCAAGCTGCAGGATGCCGTCGGGTGCCTGGTGTCGCACGGGTTGCTTGCCGTGCAGGCCTTCGCCCCCGGCGAGGCTGAGGCATTTTTCAATCTCAACTCACCGGAAGATCTCGCGAAGCCTTGTAAACCCATACAATCCGGTCTAGAAACCTGGAACCGTCTTCCCACCCACCTATGAAAAAGACCATCACTTCCTACCTTGGCGAAAAAGCGGACTACCTTCTCGGGCACACGTCCAAAACGATCTCCAAAGACCTCCTCCATCTGCCGGGGCCGGATTTCGTGGACCGGGTTTTTGCCGCGAGCGACAGGAACCAGCGCGTGCTGAACAACCTGAACCGGATCTACCATACCGGACGGCTCGCCGGCACCGGCTATGTCTCGATCCTGCCGGTGGACCAGGGGATCGAGCATTCGGCGGGCGCGAGCTTCGCGAAGAACCCCGTGTATTTTGACCCGGAGAACATCGTCAAGCTCGCCATCGAGGGGGGATGCAACGCCGTCGCCTCGACCTTCGGCGTCCTCGGCGCGGTCGCAAGAAAATACGCCCACAAGATCCCGTTCCTCGTCAAAATCAACCACAACGAACTCCTCACCTACCCGAACGCGTTCAAGGAAATTTCGTTCGGCACGGTCCGCGAGGCGTATGACATGGGGGCCGCAGCCGTGGGAGCCACGATTTATTTCGGTTCGGACGACGCGCATCGCGAGATCGTTGAGATCGCGGAGGCATTTGCGCTCGCGCACGAGCTCGGGATGGCGACCGTGCTCTGGTGCTACCTCCGCAACCCGGCGTTCAACATCAAAGGCGACAAGGATTACCATGTGTCCGCAGATCTCACCGGTCAGGCCAACCATCTCGGCTGCACGATCCAGGCGGACATCATCAAACAGAAACTCCCCGAAAACAACGGCGGCTACAAGGCCCTCAACACCGGCAGCTCGAGCTACGGGAAACTCGACGAACGCATCTACACCGAACTCACCACCGACCACCCGATCGACCTCTGCCGCTACCAGGTCGCGAACTGTTACATGGGCCGCGCCGGACTCATCAACAGCGGCGGAGCCTCGGGAAAAACGGATTTCGAGGACGCGGTCTTCACGGCCGTGGTCAACAAGCGCGCGGGCGGAACCGGCCTGATCTCCGGACGCAAGGCCTTCCAGCGCCCGATGTCCGAGGGAGTCCATCTCCTCAATGCCATCCAGGACGTTTATCTCGAAAAAGAAATCACAGTCGCCTGAAGCGCTTCGTGGAGCCCCCCGTTTTCCGTTTGATGTTTCCCGCAGGATCGCGGAGACTGCGGGCCACTTCAAAGCACCCGTAGCTCAATTGGATAGAGTGACGGCCTCCGAAGCCGTAGGTTGTGGGTTCGACCCCCGCCGGGTGCAGATTGTTTTTTCTTGCGAAAAGGCCAATGTCGAATAGAGGAACCTCGTGACCAAACGATGGGGATTTCTAATGCTGGCTCTGGTTCTCGCCGCCGAGGTCCGGGGCGCGAACCCTTTGCTGAAGGGGAACATGCTCCAGAGCCTGACGGCGTGCAGTGCGACTGATGGGATTCCATCAGGCTGGTGCGGCCGGGCGATGCTCTCTCTGTTGAACAAAGCCGGGCTGGCGCGCGGGTTGAAACCCGGGAACGGCCAGGATTGGGAGCACATTCTCAGCGACGCGGGTTGGAAACCGGTGAAGGTGACCAGTCCGGCGAAAGCCCCGCTCGGGAGCGTGTTGGTCTATTCCGGCGACCAGAGGCTCGGGAAAATTCCGCGGGGAACACCGGGCGGGTATTTCGGCCATGTCGAAATGGTTTCATTGGCTCCGAATGGCGGGAGGATTTACGTGGCCGACTGCCCGAGACCCATTCCCGGGGGCTCTGTCCCAAACAACTTTACCGGGCGGGCATGGGTGCCGCCGGGAGCGATGCTCGCGTCACCGCTTTCGGTCCAGTCCCAGGTGGATGTCGTCCTGCAACAGCGGCTCCAGATGGCCCAGACCTATTTCAGCCAGCAGAGGACCGAACAGGTCTCGCTGCGGACGGCATCGCGTGCAACGGAGTAGAGGCATTCTTCTCAAAGGTCTTCCCGGAGGTTCATCCGGGATTTTGCGGCGTGCTGGAAGCCGGACAGGTTCGCTTCGCCCATCCCCCTGGAAAACAGGATGACTTGAAACTGGCGGCCCATTCCCTCGGGGTGGAGGAGGGTTCGGAGGGAGCGGAGCTTTTTGCCCGTGTCCGGGTTCGGAAGCCTGCCATCCAGGGAATGGAGAAGCCGGGTCGCGGCTCCCACGAGGAAGTGATGCTGATCGGTCGAGTGCCTGAACTCCCATCCCGCCTCGACCGCATCTTCGGCAAGAAGCGTGAAATTCACGTGCGCGGTGAGGTCTTTTTCGCCGGGAGATTCGAGCGGGTCGGAGTCCCGCCTGTGACCCCGGTAGCAGCTCAGGGTGCCATCGGTCCGGTGCTCGGCAAGAAGCGAGCCCAGGGTCAAACCGTAATCCACGACGAGAAGGAACCCCCTGGAAATCTTTCCGGCGAGAGCGCGCAAAAGGGGGCGGTGAGAGAGACTGATTTCGGTTGTGAAACCCTTCGGGCGCAGGGGAAATCGTGCGACGACATCGGCGAGTTCACCTGTGACAGGCATTTTCCGCCAAACGAAAGCACCGTTCGCGTGCCCGACATGCAACCCAACCCATCCGTCGCCGGTCGAGCGGACCAGATGGACGGGAAGCGCATCAAAAAGCTCGTTCGAGTAGTGGGCCCCGCAGATTTCCGGCAAGTCCGTGGCATCGGCGACCCACGAAACCTCATGGCCGACCAGCTTGCCGGCCTGCTCCTTGCGGAGAACCGGGGACGGTTCGACGAGGATGAGCGGAACCCCGGCAAGGGGCGTGGAAGCAAGCGACCCGAGAACATCGCGCGCGAGCTGGCCATCCCCTGCCCCCTGTTCGACAAGGGTGAAGCCGACCGGGCGGCCGAGCGCCTCCCACATCTCGACAAACTGCCCGGCGAGGATCTCCCCATACACCGGGCCGACACTCACATTCGTGTAAAAATCGCCCCCCTTGCCGATGGCGCATTTCCCCGAGGCATAATAGCCCGCCTCCGGGTCGTAAAGCGCCCGTTCCATGAAGCGGGCAAACGGGATCGGGCCGGATTCCGCGATCTCCGCGGCAAGCCGGACCTCAAGGCCGGGTGACTTCGCGGACATTGACGTTCACCTGCCCGTCGGCCCCCTCGCGAACGTCCGTGATCTGGAACGGACGTCGGGCATCGCGTGAAAATGTCGCCCCTTCCCCGGGCGGGCGGACGCCGGCGGGAAACTCGACGATCACGCGCACGTTGCCGGACCGCCCGCCGAAACCGATCGCCTGCGCGATGGCACCCTGCGTGCGGAGCACGGCGCGGTTCTGGCCCGCCGCAGTCACCACGAAATTCCCCTGCAGGTAAACCCGCTCGCTGCTGACATCGGCTCCCGACATGGTGGAAACGTCTTTGATGTTCAGGAGACGCCCGCGGGGCATCTGGCCGGGCTCATACGTCGGCCAGGCACCGGTCGAGGAGGCGACGACTCCTCCGGGGGTCAGGCTCGGAGAGGGCGGCGGAGGCTGCACCTGCTGCGGCGTGGCGGAGGCCTCGGGAAACGCGGCCACAGGGGCTGCGACGGGCTGGACGGGAATCGCCGGAGGAACCGCCTTGACGTCCGCGACAGCGGGGACCGGGGTTGGCGTGGGCTCGCCGGATGCCTGGGGCGTGTTGACGGCAACGGGACGTTCCACCCGCATAAGCCGGTTCTGCGAAATCGCTTCCTGGGTGGACTCCGGCAGGCCCGCGCGCTTGCGGAACCCCGCGTATTTCTTGTCCGCATCCTCCTGCCGACGCGCCGTGATGATGGGCAGCCCTGCCGCCACATTCAGCTCCTGCGGGGGATCCAGCGTGAACGTGCCAGAGGCGGTGGCGGATTCGTAGCTCGGATAGAGGATGGAAATCGCCGTGGCCTTGATCCGCCCGTCCGGCAGCCTCTCGACGTGGATGATCGCCGAGAGCTCGTTCTCGCGTTTGAGGTCGATATCGAAGCCGGTAAGAAGTGTCCGCTGGAGAGCGGGGACGACTTTCGCGTCGGCGGAGAAAACCTGCTCGAGGAGCACGCGCGACGATTCCCTGGATTGGGCGAGCGCCACGACTCCCGTCCCGATAAAATCCCCGCCCGTGAGCTCGTAGGAATCAAGGATATTGTAAGTGCCGATCACGTAGGGCACGAGATCCTGGCTGAGTTTGAAATTCCGGAGGTAGTTCCGCAACAGGGCCTCGTTCGCGCGCGCCAGCTCCCGGGGAGCCAGCTTGCCGAAGCGGTCCCAGATTTGGGAGGCTTTCAGAAATTCCCCACGCGGGGCCGCAGTGAGCTCGAAGCGCTTCGGCGGATCAAGTTTCTTCAGCTTGTTGAGGACCTGGTAGCTGAACGGTTTTTCCGGGTGCCCGAAAATATAAAAACTCCCGATCCAGCAGGCGATGGCGAAGCCGATGAGCAGAAGGATGACGATCGTCCAGATGAAAAGGTTGCCGTCTTTTGGCCGCCCGCCTTCTTGCGGGTCAAAATCCCTTCCGGCAAACTGCGAGGGGAGCTTCTTCCTGAGACGCGGGTCTGACGGCATGGCGGCTTCAGGATTCGGGGGGCTCGAACGAGGTGCCGCACCCGCACGATCGCGCGGCCCGGGGGTTTTGAATGCGGAACCCGGCACCGGAAAGACCCTCCTCGTAATCGAGGGTGCAGCCCTCGAGGTGGCCGATGCTCCCCGCGTCCACAAAAACCCGCGACCCGAGGTGGGAGACGATGAGATCGCCGGGTTGCTCGCCCCCGATCGTCATGGCGTATTGCAGGCCGGCGCAACCGCCTTTTTCCACGGCCAGCCGCAGCCCCGCATCCGCCCCTTTTTCGCGGGCGAGGTCCAAAAGCGCCCGGGCGGCTTTGTCTGTCACTGTGATCACGTTCTTTTCTTATGAACGAATCCATGCGAAGTCAAATGGCATGGGAAAGATTCGTTTGCTGCCGGACGAGGTTGCCAGCCAGGTGGCGGCGGGCGAAGTTGTGGAACGCCCGGCCTCGGTCGTGAAAGAACTGGTGGAAAACAGCGTCGACGCCGGTGCCGGACGGATCGTGGTCGAATTCGTCTGCGGCGGCACGCAGATGATCCGCGTGGCGGACGACGGGTGCGGCATGGACCGCGAGGACGCCCTGCTCTCGCTGGAACGCCATGCCACGAGCAAAATCCGGACGGCGGGGGACCTGGCGGCGGTGGCCACGATGGGATTTCGCGGAGAAGCGGTCCCGAGCATCGCGAGCGTCTCGCGCTTCCGCATGCTCACACGCCCTGCCGACCCTGGCCCGGGCACCGCGATCGTGGTCGCCGGGGGGAAAATCGAATCCGTGTCCGACAGCGGGGAACCCCAGGGGACATCGATCGAGGTCCGCGCCCTTTTCTTCAACCTTCCGGCCAGGAGAAAATTCCTCCGCGGGGAGGAGACCGAGTCCGCGCATATCGTCCACCAGATGCAGGCGCTTGCGCTGGCCCATCCGGATGTGGCCATGACGCTCGTCCGGGAAGGAAAAAAACTCTGGCAGGCCGCGTCCACCCAGGACCTGGGGGTGCGGCTCCGCGACCTCTTCGGGGAAGATTTCCTGCGGCGCGTGCTGCCCCTGGAGCCCGGCGAAAAGAACGGCATCCAAATCTCCGGCTACCTCTCCAAACCCGGCGAAGGCCGTCCGGACCGCGAACAGCAGTTCGTGATCCTGAACGGACGGGTCGTGCAATGCCCGGCGATTTTTCAGCCTTTGCGGGAAGCCTACTCGGAGGCTCTGCCGCGCGGGCACCACCCGTTGGCAGTCTTGAACCTCTCGATGGATCCCCTCGCGTTCGACTGCAATGTCCATCCCTCAAAGCGCGAAATCCGGCTTCACCGGCCCGACCAGGTCCGGCAGGCGGTCTTTCTCGCGGCGCGGCGGTTGCTTGATCGCCTGAGCAGGCCGGCCATCAGCGTCTCACCGACTGCGCCGGAACCCGCCCCGCCAGGCGCGGCTCCCGCGCAAATGTCTTCCGGCCAGGTCGTCCCCACCCCGCCTGCCCCGCCGCTGGCCGGGGCCTTCAGCCCTCCTTCCCAGGAGGGGCTGAATTTCGAGAAGCGGGCGGAAGAAGATTCTTTTCGCCTGATCGGCGGACTCGACAACCGCTGGATCCTGATGCAGGGCAACGACGGCCTCGTTTTGCTCAACATCCGCGCGGCATCGGAGAGGATCCTCTTTGAAAATCTGCGGCGCGAAATGGAGACCGGAGCCGTCCCCGCGCAGCGTCTGCTGATCCCGGAGGTCATCGAACTCCCCGTCAAGGATACGGTCTGGATTTCCGAAAACCTGTCCTCGCTCCAAGCCGTCGGCTTCGTGCTCGAACCATTCGGCGGGAACAGCTACAAAATCGAAGCCCTTCCCCCGGCCCTCGCGGGACGCGATGCGCGGGCGACCCTCCTGGACATCTGCGAATCGCTCCGTGCGTCCGGATCGCTCGGCAACCGCACGCTGGCATCCGATTCGCTCGCAAGGTCGGTCTCGGCCCTCGCCGCCGTCAACGGGTTCGCCTACGACGAAAACCGCGCGAGGCAACTCGTCCGCGAGCTCCTGCGCTGTGAGCTCCCCTATGCCAGCCCCCGTGGCCATCCGACCATGATCCAGTGGTCGTTTTCCGAGTTGGAAAGAAAATTCGGCTGATTTTCCGTGCCCCTCATCACTTCTTTTCCGGCAGCGGGTTCCGGAGCTTCTTGAACTCCTCGTCCCCGCGCCACGGGGCGAAGAGCGGATGGGCGAAAATCGCCTCGCGCATGGGGAGCCCGCCTTTTTGGATGGCGGTCCTGGCGGCGGGGTAGAAGTTGGTTTTATCGTTGTTCCGGAAAAGCGCGCGGGCGAGCAGGAGATAGTCCTCTCCGGAATTGGTGCCGGTGGAGACCAGCATTTGAGCCGCAGCGACTTCCTGCGCGGGGATGTTGTTCTTTTCCCCGTATTCGACGGCTTTGCGGAGAAACCCGGGATCGTCCCGGAACAACTCCAGCGTTTTGTCGAGCACCAGCGTGATTTTGTTGGTCTCCCCGCTTGCGGTGTAGAGATCGATGAGCTTGAGGGTGTTTTCGCGGTCTTTGGGATTCTTCTCGAGGGCGTCGGTCAGCCCGCGGATCTCGTCCGCGAGTTCTTTTCGCTTTTCCGCGAACACGCGCACCCGCCAGAGCGAAAAATTGTTCGGGTCCTCGGCGTTCGCCGGCTCGATCATTTTGATCACCCCATCGTAATCCCCTCGCTCCCACAGCATGCCGCTCAGCGCATTCAGGCTCTCCGGGTTTCCGGGCCACAGGACCAGCGACTGCCGGTAGGCAATCTCGGCCTCTTTGAGCATTTTCCGGTGCTGGTAGAGGTGGCCGGTCGTGGTCCGGAGCTTGGAAAATGACCTCTGCGCATCGTAGTCCTGCAAAAATTCCGGAGTCCCCAGCAGCGATTTGACATAGGCGTCCCAGAATTCCCCGTCCTTCTTGACGACGTCGGCCGGGATTTCCTTCAGCGGCTCCCGGGTGATCTGATAAACCAGACCGTGCGGCAACGCATGGTCGTAGGACCATTCGAGGGGAAAGCTCTCCTCCACAAAAAAATCGTGCGCGTCTTTGTTTTTCTCCCAGATCAGCCGGGTGACGACGCTGTGGCCCAGGACGGGGCTCGCCCCCCCCCCGGCGGATTCCTTCTCCATTTCCTTTTCAACGGCCACTCGGATTTCCTCGTCGGTCGGGAAGACAAGCGGCGTTTTCGGGTAGGCCTCCGCTCGGCCCAGCCAGCGCTCGAATGCATTCTTCGGCCCCGGACGGTTCGGGCCGTATTGATCGGCAAGGTATTTGCGGTAAAGCCCCTCGCCCACTCCGTTCTGCGTGATGATGTAGAGATCGCGGCGGTCGAAGCCCGGATCCCGCTTCACCCCCGGCGGTTGGGTGCTCTCCCCGAGAATCATGTAGGTCGGCACGAAACGCCCGGGATCGGTCCCCCCGAAAATCACGCTTCCCTTCGGCACATCTTTGAGCATGTCATGCCCGAACTGCCAGCCGAACCACCGGCCGCGCTGGCTGCATCCTGCTTCGTTCAGCACCAGGGGCATGAGCGGCAGAACCAGAAGCGGGAATCGCATCCACGCGAGCCGCGGAAACCGGGTGAACAAAGTGACGCATCCCAGCGCGATGCCGAGAGCCGCAAGCAGCGCGAAGATCAGATTCGTGTAGGTATGATACGGCATCTGCAACCACCAGCCGGACCGGTCGATCTCCGCCCCGTCGGCCACCGGCTGCAGAATCGCGGCCAGCACAAAACCCAGTTCCGTCACATAAACCCACGTCCGCCGGCGGACATCCTTGAGGCGGAAAATCACGAGCAGGGCCGCGAAGTAGCCGATGACGCCAAGCGGGGTGAAGCTCTTGCCGAGCTGAAGCCAGAAAAACCCCGCCCAATCCTGCAGCTCCGTGTAGAGCGATTTCTCGCCGGGCTGGGCTGGTTTGCCGGAGGCCTCCGGCTGCTCCCCGGCGCTTCCCATCAGTCGTCCGAGGCTCCTCAGGCTTTGCTGCGAGAGGCTCCCGCTGTATTGGGAGCGGTTGAAGGAAAAATAAAACCCCTCGGCGGTGCGGGTGTATCCCCAGTTCATCGGCGGATTCGTTGACGAGGCGAACGGCATGTAGGCATACGGAAGCAACCCGAACGCCACCGCAAATGGCAGGTAGGCAACGAGCCGCCACTCGATCCGTCCACGCCGCGCGATCACCAGCACCACAAGCCCGAGCATGATACAGAAGAAAAACCGGATGGCGGTTTTCAGCACCAGCGGTTCTCCCGAAAGGATGGCGAAACCCAGATAGGCGAGCAGCGCCGTGAGAAGACCGGCGACAACCAGCTCCAGGAACATCCCCCGCCGGACCAAAAGAACCGCAATGAAGGGAAGCGGGGCCATCGCCACGGTCAGGTGGTGATTGCCGAAGGACAGCGCGAGCAAAAAAAACGCAAGCATCAGCAGCCACAGTCGGTCGGGCCTCCGCAGCCAGGCATAGAGGGTCGCCAGGTAGAGGCCGATCATCAGGGCATGCAGCGCATACACCTCCGCGATCGTGGCCTGCGACCACATCGAAAAACTGAAGGCAAACAGCAGCCCGCACGTCACCGAAACGATCGCCGCGAGACCGCGCCAACGATCCAGCGCCTCCCCCATCAGCCAGCGCAGCGAACTGCCCACCAGGGCCGTGGTCAGGCCGACGGCAAGCGCGGCACAAAACCCGCTGAAAATGGCGACCTCCCAGGCGGCATTCCCCAGCGGCAGCAACAAAAAGATCCAGGTCAGCAGCGTCCAGAGCGGGTAGCCGGTCGGATGCGGGACCCCGAAATGCTGGGCCGCCAGCACGAACTCCCCGGAGTCCAGCAGGGTGACGTTGGGCGCGGACGTCCACGCATACAACGCAAACGCCACCAGCCCGGTGAAAATCCCGGCCAGCAGGTCCCCTTTCGTCCAGATCCGGTCCTTCATCCGATCACCCCCCGCTTGCGCATCATTTTCTCCAGCCGGGGCACGATAGTGGAGTCTTCTTTCAACTCGGTAAGCGGCACCAGTTCCTGCATAATTTGAGTCACATTCAGCTTCTTCCCTTGGCGAAGGAGGACCATGTCCACGTCGCTCCAATCTCGATCACGCCCTGCAAAGGCTTTATGCACTACAAGGTCGTCTGCAGAGCATGTCCTTATCGATCTCCTCGGCGTGTAGCTCCAAAAAGTGGACCTCTCGATCGATCTCATTTTGCCTTCGCATGGGCTTTCATAAAAATCCGTTGCTGTTCGACCATGCCGTTGTCTTCGGCGCACACGGGTTGTCTCCACATGTCTTCAAGACCACATGCCTGCAGCCCGTCAAAAATCCGCGCCGACTCCTCCTCGCTCATGGCGCGCAACTCCTCGGCCTTCATGCGGTCAAGCTCCTCCCCAACCACTTTCCAATTCCGGATGTATTGGAGGATTTTCTCTTTCTCAGTCATTGGTCAAGGCTAGGCGAAGCGAAGCGGGATGCCACGTGGAAAACAACTGGCGGGAAACCGGGAACACGCTCACGCCCGCCCCCTTTCCCGTGTCCAATCCTCCACCTGCAACCGGGGAATGCGACCGAATTCCCGTGTGTTGTTTGTCACGAGCACCCACCCTTGAACCAGGGCGATCGCCGCAATCTGCAAATCATGCGGCCCGATCACTTCTCCGCGCATTTCCAGTTCCTGGCGCAGCCGCCCGGCCTCAGCCGCCGCCGCATCGTCAAAATCCGCAGATTTATGGCGGGGAAAAAGGTCCTGGAGAATCGCAAGGCGGGCCTGCCGGTTCGCATGCTTATACGCCCCGTAATAGAGTTCCTCTTTGACCACGGAACAGAAGCGAACATCCTCCGGGGCGACCGTATCGAGCTTTTTTCCCAAGGTGGGAGTGCGCCCTTTCAACAAAAAAATCCAATGATTGGTGTCGAGAAGGAAGGCCATCACCACTCCTCGCGCTTCTCCGGGGATGCCGAAGCCGGCTCCTCCCACTTCTCGCCCTTCACCACGCCAAAGTAGTTGTTCCAATACCCGGAAAAATGTCCGGGCCCTCGCGCCGCCGGAGCCTGCGGATCGTCCAAGACCCGCAGCAAACCCTCAGCCACCAGTTCCTTGATTTTTCTTCCCCGCGTGGCCGCCGCGATCTTGGCTCTCCGGTAGAGGTCGTTATCGAGTTCGATCGTCGCCTTCATAAAAACAGTCTAGCTGTAAAACCATATTCCTGTCAATTGGCTTTTCGCTCCCCAGATCCGAGCGTAACGGAAACGGTGGGCCGAACCTGCGTGTCGGGAGGGTGAGGCTCCGTCCGAACCCATATATTACGGCTCGGACGGAGCCTCGCCCTCCCTCGCGGCAACTCCAGAGAACAGGATCAACCCGCCCGCAACAACCCAGGAGAAAATCCCGACCCACGCGCACACGTCATACCACCAAGGTTGCTGGAAGCGGAACTCGACACCCTGCTTGCCATCGGTCTTCACGGCTTGGAAGGCCAGAAACGCCCGGCGGTTTTTCAGCGGCTTGTCCCCTTGGAAGGCCCTCCAGTCGGGATGCCAGGCCTGGTTCATGACCAGCCAGCCGGCGGCTCCCGCCGGTTCGAACGACACCGTCTGGTAGTTGCCCTTCCCGTCCACTCTCTCGAACGGCTGTCCTTCCTGCATCGCCTCACCGGACTTGGCGGCCTCGATGCGTCCCTCCACAATCCGTCCCCGCAATCCCGGTTCATCGGACGCGACCCCTGTGAGTTCGATCGTCGCCATGTTATAATGTGCTCCCCCCAGGGCGGGCGTCGCAACCGGCGGCTGGCTGTCGGAAGCCTGGATGAAATCCCGCGCCAGAAACCCGGCACCCAGGGAGTTGGCGTTGTCGAGCACCACGAACCGGTCGTTTTCGAAGCCGACCGGCAGCAAATCCCGCAGCCGTCCTTGGAGATCGGCCGGGGTGTCCACATCCCGCTTGTCGATCAGAACGTGCGAGACACCGGCGATGTTGAGATATGAGGAAAGAGTTTCGTCGTTGGCAAACGCGGTGCCCAGCAGGATCGTGGCCCCCCGCTGCTGGAGATAGCTGTTGAATGCCTCCGAGATCAGTGGGCGTCCGGTCAGATACGGGGTCAGCAGGTAAAAATACCGTCCGGAAAAAGCATACACCCGCCCCGGCACCGGCGACGACCGGATATACGACCCGGCATCCAGAAAGTCCCCGAAAACCTCCTCCTCCAGCTTGCCCTGGAAAAACGGCTTCGCATACGGGGCCACATCGAGAAGCACGAGACAGCAAACCGCCGCCGTGACCGCCGAACGAAGCACCCCCTCCCGGAGCCTGGAATACAGGATGCGCGCAACAATTGCCGCCGAGATCACGACACACACAGCCCCGGTGATCTGGAAAAAATCGAACGGAGTCGGAATGTTCCTGTAGAGGGGGATCCATTCCAAGATCCGGAAACCCGGGACGACCAGATAGAACAAAGACAGGATCGAAGCCAGGACCAGCCGCGCCGACCACCGGGGAGGGACCAAGCGGAAGATCACCCAGACCTGCGCGGCGAGGAAAAACCATCCCAGCGCCGGCGAAAAATCCGGCGCATTCAACGACAGCGACAAATAGAACAGGTGCCCTCCGAGCACGCCCTTGGGGCCGAACGAAAGCCAGAAGGTAAACAGGGCCAGCGCCAAAAAAAGGCGCGCTTTCCGGCCCTCGGACGATTCGTGGAAAGTTCCGCGGAAGAGGGCGGTGACAAAAACCGCAAAAACCCCCAGCCCGAGATACGTCCCCCCGTTGCCTGTCGTGGGAGCAAAGGCCCCGTCAATCCCCTTCGTCAGCAATCCGGCCCGGTCGATCCACCCCAGGGCGGATTTTGTGGAAAAGGCATTCTGCCAGCCCTGGAACGGGCTGAATTCGAACATCGCCGCGAATCCGGTCTCCCGCAGCGCGGGCAGATTCGGGACGATCGTCAAAAGAACGAACGCCGAAGCCGCCCAGGCCAGCAAGCCGGGCCGGGGCCTCGACCCGCGCGGACATCCAAAATATTCCGCCGCCGAATAAACCAGCAGGACCGGCAACGCCATCACGCCGGTCTTCCCGTAGGTCAGCGTAACCGCCGAAAACGCCATGGCCGGAAGCAGCGCGCTCCGGAGGCACGGCCTGCGGAAAAAACCCAGCAATGCCAGGAATGTCCACGGCAACAGAGCCATCGAACACACCACCACGAAATGCTCGTATCCCACCGCCCGCGTCAGGACCGACGGGCACAGCAGAAAGAGCAGACCCCCGATCCCCGCGCACAAATCGTCCCCGACGAACTTCCGGAGAAACAGGAACACGCCGGAAGCCCCGAAAACCATCATGGCAAGGGCCGCCACCTTCGGCCCCGCAAAAAAACCCAGCGGGACGCTGAACGCCCACATCACCACGTTCGTCGCCATGAACGACCAGGATGTGGCCAGGCTCGTGCCCTCCATGAACATCGGCGACCACCACGGCAGCCCCCCCACGCTCTTCGCCGCCGCCAGAAAATCCTGCGCCTTGGCAAAGTTCGCCATCAGTTCTTGGCCCGAAACCGGCTGCCGCAGCCACGCCGCGCCGATCACTCCCAACAGAACGGCCGGAACAAGAAGAATCAGCCATGCGGACGGATGGGAACGCCTTCCGACCGGCTGTTCGGGGACATCGGGGGCCGCAGAAGAAAATCGGAACATCATGGGTGAGTGGCGCAGAGCTTCATAACCGAACGCGCGGAAAATGCACTTCAAATGCAGGCACCTCCCCCAAATCCGCGCGTAAGGGAAGAAATGAGAGGGGAGAGGTTCGACGACCTGTCGATAACGCGAGGGAGGGCGAAGCTCCGTCTGAGCCGTAATAAATGGGCTCACACGGAGGTTCGCCCTCC
>JBAYTU010000023.1:0-43241 GCA_041675465.1 Terrimicrobiaceae bacterium
CCGGAACTGACCCGGGTCTTCACGAGCACGCGGAGCGCGCATTGCCACGAGGTCGTCAATGCGACGACCGAAGGCGGAGCGGGTCTGACGATTCTCTCCGGGCTTGTGGCGGGCAATTTCTCCTGCTTCTGGAAGGGCCTCACCCTGGCCCTGCTCATGCTGATCGCCTACCTCACGAGCCTGTCAACGCTCGGTGATTTCATGGCGTTTCCCGCCGTCTTTGCCTTCGGTCTGGTGGCCTTCGGAATGCTCGGCATGGGACCGGTGACGATTGCCGTGGACAGCTACGGCCCGGTGGCGGACAACGCGCAGTCGGTCTTCGAACTTTCCACCATCGAGCAGATCCCCGGCATTGAAGCCGAGGTCAAGCGCGACTTTGGGTTCACCCCGGATTTTGAAAAAGGAAAACTCCTGCTCGAGGACAACGACGGGGCGGGCAATACGTTCAAAGCCACCGCCAAGCCGGTGCTGATTGGAACCGCGGTCGTCGGGGCCACCACGATGATCTTCTCGCTGATCCTGATGCTCAAAAACCATTTCGGCTGGACCGATCTCTCGAACCTCAGCATCGTCGATCCCCGGATCATTCTCGGTCTGATGATGGGCGGAGCGGTTGTCTATTGGTTCGCCGGGGCGTCGCGCCAGGCGGTCACCACCGGCGCCTACCGCGCGGTCGATTACATCAAGCGCAACATCAAGCTCGGCAATTCGAACCGCGCGTCGGCCGAGGACAGCAACGCGGTCGTCAAAATCTGCACTAAGTATGCCCAGCACGGCATGGTCAACATCTTTGCGGTCGTCTTCTCTCTCACGCTCGCCTTCGCCTGCTTCGACCCGATCTTCTTCGTCGGCTACCTGATCTCGATCGCGATGTTCGGACTCTACATGGCGATCAACATGGCGAATGCCGGCGGATGCTGGGACAACGCCAAGAAAATCGTGGAAGTCGAGCTGAAGCAAAAAGGCAGTCCGCTCCATGATGCGACCGTGATCGGCGACATCGTCGGTGATCCGTTCAAGGACACATCCTCGGTCGCCCTGAACCCGATCATCAAATTCACCACCCTGTTCGGAATCCTCGCCGTGGAAATCGCGGTGAATTCCCCGCGCGGGCTGGCCGCCGGAATCGGCGCGATCTTCCTCCTCATCGGTCTCGCCTTTGTGCTCCGCTCGTTCTACGGGATGCGCATCTCCACCCTGAGCCCGCAGGCGCACATCGACTTCAATGACAAGCGCGACGCGGACGCGGCGGCCGCCGATGCGGACGCGGCCAAGAACGCGGCCTGAGAAAACCGGCTACTTTTTGTAAATCGATTGGTCGTCGAAGAGTTTCTCTTCGGCGACGGGGAGCGGGTCGGCGTTGAAGTCCATCTCCTGAAAAAAACAGCTTTCGTAGCCGGTATGGCAGGCCCCGCCCGTCTGCTCGACCTCGAAAAGCAACACATCCTTGTCGCAATCCACAAACCAGCGCACCACCTTCTGCGTGTGCCCGCTCGTCTCCCCTTTGAGCCAAAGCTTCTTCCGCGAGCGGCTCCAATACGTCATCAGGCCGGATTCGAGTGTCTTCGCGAGCGACTCCCGGTTCATCCAGGCGAACATCAGGACGCGCCCGCCCGGACGCGGTGTCCGGCTGGCCTCTTGCACGATGACGGGGATCAGCCCGTCGGGAGTAAATTGAAATTCCACAGGATTGCTTTGCATGAGAATCTGCGATAATCGGAAAGTGGCGATGAATGAACAGAAAGAAATGCCGTCCGAAAAGAATTCCCCCTCCCCGAGATTCCGGTATTGGTTCACCCCCCCGGAATCCCTGGCGGTCAAGGTCGCGGACATCGAGCCGTTCGTGCCCAAGGCGAACTGGAAGGCTCCGGTTCCCGCAGGGCTGACCGTCGAGATCCCCGCAGAGAAGATCTTCTCGAAAAATGTTCCCAGGATCCCGTTGCGGCTTCTGGCGGATCTCCTCCCGGACCACGTTTCCTCGTCCGACGGCATGGTCAAATTGCCCGCCGCAAAACTCGCCGCCACATACCGTCTCGTCCAGCATGTGGAGGAACTGCCCCCCGAAATCCCGCCCGAACCGGAAAATCTCCCCGAACCTCCGCCGACTCCCGAAGCCGCCGTCGAACCGGAGGAAAATTTTGGCACGCTGAAGGTGGGCGCACCGGAGGCAAGCCCGCATGGTTCCCCCGCCCCCGTCGTCCCCGGGCCTGTTTTTCCGCCAGCCGCCTCCGGGTGCGATGTTCCCAATTCCTTTGCCGCGCAGCCGTCCGCCACAGAGCCCCCCATGCCGACCCCCGTCGTCCCTGAAGAGGCGCAAGCGTTCGTTGCGACCGACGACCCGGCTCCCATCCCGGCCATCCCCGCGCCGGAACCGCAGGAGGCGACGCCGGTCGAACCCCCGAAACCCGCATCGGAAGAAGGGCGTGGGGCCCCCTCAAAATTTCCTCCCCGGCGGGCAGGTTTCGTGGGGCTGCCGCTGTTCCGGCGCAAATCTCCTGTCCCCGGCCCCCAGGCGATTCCCTTCCCTCGCCCGGCTCCGCACGTGGAGCTGCCTCCCGCCAACCCTCCGCAGGAACCTGCCGCCCCGGATATCGTTTTGCCCTCCGCCCCGGTCTCCCCACCGCCACCTCCCGACGAACCGCCCGTTGCCTCAGTGGAGCCTGTCCCACAAATCGAACCGGAACCAGCCGCCGTCCCGGTCCGGATTCTCCGGACGGAACATTTTCCCCGCGAGACACAAAACCAGGAGATCGTCGAGCAGGAGCCGCTCCAGGCACTTTTCCTGACCGAAGAAACCATGACCGTGAACCGGGTCATCGAGCTTTGCGGCGGCCTCCCGGGAATCAATTCCTGCGTCCTGGCGCACGGGTCGATCGTCGTGGCCTCGCACAATGTCCCCGAGGCCGTCGACCTGGTCTCGATGAGCGCCCATGCCGCCGACATGCTCAAGGCGATGCGCGATTCCTCCGCGCGCATGGGCGTCGGAACCGTCCCGGCCGTCACGCTCCACACGGAAAAAGGGGTCATCAGCTTTTTCAACCGCGAAGACCTGACCATGCTCGTCTTCCACAAGGACCGCGGTTTCGTTCCGGGTGTCCGCGAAAAAATGGCCGCCGTCCTCGGCGAACTGACCAAGGCCAGGCTCACGCTCCCGGTCGGAAGCGACGAAACCACCCGGCCCGAGTAGGGCTAGCGGAGTCCGCCCGACGGATTGCGGTTTATGTTGCGGAGGCGGTTGTGCCGCCCGCCTGTCGGATTTCCACAGCCCTCGTTTCCTTTCCGACCGGAATCCGGCTCAGGTGTAGGACACGATCGAAGTGACCTCCACGTCGCCGAGGACCTCGCGGCCTCCAAGCCCGGCCAGCTCGATCAGGAAGGCGGCGGCCACGACATGGGCGCCGGACTGCCTGATCAACTTGATGGCGGCTCCCGCCGTGCCGCCGGTGGCGAGCAGGTCGTCGATCAGCGCGACCCTCTCGCCCTTGGCGAACGCGTCGGTGTGGATCTCCACTTCCGAGCTGCCGTATTCGAGATCGTAGGATTGGGTGATCGTATGGAACGGGAGCTTGCCCTTCTTGCGGACCGGCACGAAACCGAGGCCCAGCTCGTAAGCCACGGTCGCGCCGAACAGAAATCCCCGCGCGTCGATGCCCGCGATTTTTTCCGCCTTCGCCCTGCGGCAGATCCCCGCGAATTCGCCGATGGCGGCACGGAAAATGGCGGGGTCCGCGAGGACCGGGGTGATGTCGCGGAAAAGGATTCCCGGTTTGGGGAAGTCGGGGATGGCGCGGATGGCGGCCCGGATCTGTGTCGATGTGTTCATTTTTTAATCTCCAAAAGAAATATCCACCGCCCGTGCGGTTTCGACGATCTGGCAGCCGGGGCTGACGCGGCGGAGTTTGTGCACGGCATGGGAAATCGGGACATCCCTGGTGGTGTAGTTCTGGTAGCTGACCATCGACCCGAACTTGCCTTCGCGGACAAGCTGGACGGACTGGACCCCGAAGCGGGTTCCGAGGATCCTGTCCAGGGTGGTCGGGGCACCCCCGCGTTGCAGGTGCCCGAGGGTGCAGGTGCGGACTTCCTTGCCGGTTCTTTCGCCCACTTCGCGCCCGACAATCTCGGCGATTCCGCCGAGGCGGTGTTCGCCGCTCGCGGTCTGGTGGCGTTTCTGGCGTCCGTTCCTGGGCGAAGCACCCTCGGCGATGACGATCATCGTGCTTTTCGCGCCCTCGAGGTCGCGGCGCATCACCTCGGCGGCAACCTTTTCGAACTCGAACGGGATCTCGGGGATGAGGATGACATCCGCGCCGCCGGCGAGCCCGCCATGAAGCGCGATCCACCCCGCGTGGCGGCCCATCACTTCCAGCACCATCACCCGTTTGTGGCTCGTGGCGGTGGTGTGAAGGCGGTCCAGCGCGTCGGCCACGCAGGCGACCGCAGAGTCGAAGCCGAAAGTCCTCGCGGTGGCCTCGAGGTCGTTGTCGATGGTTTTGGGGACGCCGACAACGGGGAACCCCTCTTCATGCAGTTGCAGCGCGATGGACAACGAGCCGTCGCCGCCGATGACGATGAGGGCGTGGAGGTCCAAGGCACCGAACGTCTCCCTGGCCTTGGCGATGATTTCCGGGGGAATGGCGACCCTTCCGTCGGTCCCCGCCCTGGCCACAAAATGCCCTTTGTTCACCGTTCCCAGAATCGTTCCCCCGAGGTGCATGATGCCGGCCGTTGCACCCCGGTCCAGTCTCACAAAGTCGCCGGGAGGAAGAAGACCCTCGAAACCGTCCCTGAACCCGATCAGTTCCCACCCGAGCTTGTCCGCCGCACGGGCGGCCCCGCGCAGGACCGCGTTCAGGCCAGGGCAGTCGCCTCCGCTTGTCAGGATCCCGATGCGCCGTTTTTCCATCGGTGCGTTCAGAGCGATTGGGCCTTCGGGGTCTTTCTTCCTTTTGCGGCCCAGGCGTCATACAGGCCCCACCCCTGCCCGATCAGCGCGAGACCCTCGCCAAAGCGGTCCGGCGAACGCAGGATGACGACGATGATCCTGCGGGGGGTGATAAAAACGGTTTCGCCCTCGCGGCGGGATTCCGGGGCGCGGTCCGCAGAGAGGATCAGGCAATCGCCGGCGCGGCGGGTGCGTCCGGTTTTGACCCCGTCGATGCCGTCGCGGCCGAGGAGCTCGTTCGTGTTCTGGATCTCGAGCGGCATGTCGGCACCGTTGCGGGTCACGTGAATCTGCCTCGAGGCCTGCGCCACATAATACGGAAACCCCGGCACATCGTAGGCGTAGCGGGTCAGGCGGGCCATGTCCGCAGCGGTCGAGAAGGGGTGGGCTTTTTGTTCGGCCCCGTCGAAACCGGAGGGGTTCAGGAACAGCGTCCGGCGCATGCCCAGCGAGCGGGCCAGGGCGTTCATGTGCGCGACAAAATTCCCGGTGGGATCGAGGCCGGAGGCATTGGGGAGCTTCGATCCGACGTATTCCGCGAGGCTCGTTGCGGCCACGTTGTCGGAAGCCAGGAGCGCGCAATAGATGAGGTCGCGCAGGCTCAGGGAGTCGCCGACCTGCAGCCCGATGGGGTTCGCGCCGCCTGCGCCGAGCGCGGCCTGCGAGATTTCCACCGGGGAGGAAAGCTCGGCCTGCTTCAGCTTCGCCCAATCGAGGGCGACGACCGCCGTGGCGATCTTGGTGAGGCTCGCCACCGGGAGTTTTTCCTCACCGGCCTTCGACCCGAGAATGAAGCCGGTTTGCGCATCGACGACGATGTGGCTCTCGGCCGCGATGGCAGGGCAGACCGCAGACGATGCGAGCAGCAGGAGTGCAAGCTTTTTGATGGATCCCATATGTTTTCCCGGAAAGGATTGGGACATTAAACGCAGGGCAGGCAAGATCAACTCCTTTTCCGGAATGCGCGCGCTGCCATCCCGCGCCGGGATCACTGCTGGAACCAGGAGATGCCCTTTTCGGCGGCCGCTGCGGAGAGGGCTGCCGGGTCCAGCAACTTGGCGCGGGGGACAGGCTGGACGTGACCGTCGCAAAACAAGATGTGCGCGGTCCCGATTTTCGGGAAGACCACGTCGCCGGGACCGGCACCGGGGGAATAACCGTCGGTCGGTGCCAGAAAAATGACGCTGCCCGGAAAGCTGATCTCGGTGATGCGGAAGCTGCGGGTTCCCTCGACCGGCTGCAGGCTCCGGTTCATGCCGTAGCTGAAGAAAAAGACCTCCGGGTCCCAGATCTTGACCGGTTTGGTGCCGGGCCGGACCCACAGCGAGGGCACCCCGGGCCGCGGGCGGTCTCCTGGGGGAATTTCGGCGAGCGGCTTTTCCGAGAGATACAGGGGGAGGGCGTTGAACCAGGCTTGTGTCTGCGCGGGGGTCACGGGGGTCCTCCCCACCTCCGGCAGCTGGTTGTCATTCTCGATCAGGCAGAGATTGAGCGCGATGCCCCACTGCTGGAGATTGCGCGCGTCGGCGACCCGGGTGGCGGTCTCCTTCTGCCGACCGAGCACCGCAACGAGAACGAGGCCGAGAACGAGCAGGACGACGGCGCTCACGGATACCCGGACCAGGCGCAGGGAAGGAAGTGCGGCACATTTCATGGCGGGGTGAGATAAGTCCACCCCGGGGGCAGTCCGGACGAGATGGCCCCGGGATTTGCCTTCAAGCAGCCGAGGAAGAAATCGAACTCGGAGGTCCGGGGCAGATCGACGATCTCCACGCGCTCCATGCGGGGCTGTTTGGCGATGAGTTGGCCGAAGAACCGGGATGTCGTCAGGAGGACCGGCCCACCATCCGCAGCCCGCTTCGCGACGCGGAGTATCCCGGCATCGGCCAGCGACTGGAGTTGTTCGGTCGAAAGCTTGATCTGCACGAGGCCGGTATCCCAGGGGAGGCTGTTGAAAACCTGGCTCGCGCGAAGAGTCCCGGGCCTCCATTCGGACCGGATCGACTCCTCCGAGTAGGCCACGGCTCCGGTCCCGGGAACGGTTGCCAACGCGGCCATGTAAATTTCCAGGATGCGGCCCGCGCCCACCGGGGCGGGGAGTTCGCAGAGCGGGGAGTCCGCCGCCTGGATCGCTCCGGAGAATTTTTCGATGGCCGCGACGGCCTCTTCATCCGCAGGGGTGTGGTTGGCGGTCATCGGCACGAGTTCGTGGTGCAGGACCTTCCATCCCTTGCCCTCGCGGGCGAGGTCGAGGCGGGCAAGGGCGAACCCGCCGTTGTTCCGGAGGATGTTCAGCGACACCGGCGGCTTCCAGTCCACAAAACCATTCGCCTGCCAGGCCTCGCGTTCCTTGCGCCCGTAGATCCGGTGCGCGAGAACCGCATCCACCCCCCATTTTTCGAGGTTCCCGAGGAAAGCCTCGGGCGGCGTGTCGGACGGCTCGAATTTCATCCAGCCGAACACGGTGAGCGACTTCTCCGGTTTCTGCCCGAGGGACTTCAGCACGCCGGAGTAATCGCGCACCGGGCGCACCCCGTCCTCGATCGGGCCGAAGCTGGCGGGAAAACGTCCGGGCTGGCTTGCGGGGTCCGTGTCGCCATAAAAATTGGAGAGCAGAAAAAGCGTCGTGTCTCCTTTTTCCAAGCGCGCTCCCGCCGGGGGCACGGGGGGCGAGTCGGCGGGGCCGTCGAACGGGCAGAGCACCCTGCAGCGAAGCCCCCGAATCGCGGCTTCCGGCACCGAAGCATCCAGGTTGCTCAGCAGGATCGCGTCGTAACCGGCCGCGTTGAAAAACGCGGTCATGTTTTGGCTGCCGGTCACGTGGGCCGCAAATGAACCACCCATGCTGTCACCGAGGTCGACGACAAAGACCTGTGCCCCGCCCGCCTTTGCCTCGTCCCGCACCTTCCGGATGTATCCCGCCAGATAGGGGTAGTATTGAAGCGGGGAAATATTCCGCAACCCTGCCGGATAGACATTCCCGCGGATCCTTCCGCTGTGCAAAAGAATCACGTCCGGTTTCTGGGCGGCGGGTTTGGAACAAGACGCCAGACCAAAAACGGCCAGAAGAACCAACGTCGTCAATCGTGCAATTTTCATATTCCGGATGGAAGGCGCATCACCCTCTCGATCCACCCTCCGCCGGGCCCGCTCATCCACCGCCAGACGAACCATGCGACAACGAAAGAGAGAATCACGGAGACGGTGACATCCGAGGGATGGTGGGCACCCATCGCGATGCTGGACCACGCCACGAGCCCGGCTCCGACCAGGGCAAGAACGCCCGCTGCGGGACAGGCAAAGAGGATCACCGCAGCCAGGCCGAATGCCGTCGCCGTGTGCCCGGACGGGAAGGAATTCCAGGCGTGTTGGCCGACCAGCAAATGCCCGTCATGCCACGGCCCGTAGAACCCCTGCTCGATTTTCGCGCCGGGCCTCGTGCGTCCGGTGGTGAGCCTCGAGGTGTTCGCCACGATGCCCGCGAGCGTGGACGCGACCATCGCGGCGGCGATCACCCGCATCCACCGGCGGCTTTTCAAAACCCTCGCCAGCGCCAGGGCGACCAGGCAGCCCGCCATCAACGGCGGCCAGTCCCCGAAGACCCGCACCGAGGACTGGAAGCGGTAATCCGGGGACTTTTTCCAGCCCTTGCCCTGGGAGGCGACCACTGCGGCTCGCACGGGAGCATCCACCAGGAATGCCCCCCAGACGAGCACCCCGCAGACAGGCAACAAAAGCCAGAGGAGCTTGCAGGACATTTCAGACTCCTCGGAGGCCGGTCAGGAGCAGCTCCGCGTTCGACCGGGTATGCACGAGGTTGGTGGCGAGGATTTCCATCGCCTCGGCGGAAGGGAGTTCGGAGAGCTGCCTCCGAAGCTGGACGACGCGCTCGTATTCTTCGGGATGGAAAAGGAGTTCCTCGCGGCGGGTCCCGGATTTCACGATATGGATGGCGGGAAAAATCCGGAGCTCGGCAATCGATTTGTCGAGGTGGAGCTCCATGTTTCCGGTGCCCTTGAACTCCTCGAAGATGAGGTCGTCCATCCGACTGTAGGTTTCGATAAGGGCGGTCCCGAGGATGGTCAGGCTCCCGCCTTCCTCCACGTTGCGCGCCGACCCGAAAAACCTTCTGGGGGCGGCGAGGGCCTTGGCGTCGACGCCGCCGCTCATCGTCCGGCCTTTCCTGGGCTGGAGGTTGTTGTAGGCGCGGGCCATGCGGGTGATGGAATCGAGCAGGATGATCACGTCTTTGCCCAGTTCGACGAGCCGCTGGGAGCGGTCGGAGACGGCCTCGCAGATCTGGACGTGGCGGGTGACCGGCTCGTCGAATGTCGAGGCATAGATCTCGCAGTCCAGCGCGCGCCGCATGTCGGTCACCTCCTCCGGCCGCTCGTCGACGAGCAACAGGATCAGCGCGGCGTCCGGGTGGTTTTTCCGGATCGATCGGGCGAGCGTCTGGAGCAGCAGGGTTTTGCCGGCGCGGGGGGGCGAGGCGATGAGTCCCCTCTGGCCCATCCCCAGCGGCGCGACGAGATCGACGGCCCGGGCCGACACCTCGGGATTGACCTGCGTCTCGAGAAGGATTCTGCGGTTCGGAAAAAGCGGGGTGAGTTTGTCGAACTCCACGGGCGTTTTCCAGTCGGCGACAGGGATACCCTCGATGCTTTGCAGCGCGTCCACCGCCAACCCTCGCTCCCGATCCCTGGGATGCCGGATCGTGAATTCCAGCATCAGGCCGGGCTGCAACCCGTGTTGCCGCACCAACGGTGCCGGCACGAAAATGTCCTCCGGCCCGGGCCTCAGGTCGAATGCCGCCCAGCGGATCACCCCGGCATCGCCGCTTTTTTCCAGCAGGCCCTTTCCGGTGAGTGCCCCGCCCCGGTCCAGTTGGTGGCGGGCCTGGTCGAGCACCAGGTGATGCCGCGTCGCGTCCGGGCGCACGCGCAACCCGATGTCGGCGGCCCTGGCGATCAGGCGGTCCAACGGGAGCCGCTGGAGGTCGTTCAAGGAGAGTGGCGGAGACGGGGCTTCAGGCGAAGACATTTTGCGAAAGGGGCACTGTGGGCGGGCCGGGTGATGGGGATCCCCTCACCGGCTTCTTGGGATCGAGCAAATCTGCTGGGTCCTTCCTTACGCGCTGCACCTGATGAAGCAAGCGCAAAATGAAACCGTTCGGTGGGCGAGGTGCAGGGGAAGACGCTGGAGGCTGCCGGCTTCCCCCTTCCGCGACCCACGGCATGCTTGCAGAACCGCCGAACTTTGGGCAGCGTGGCCGCACAGCAAAAATCCTTATGACCGCAACGAGACTCAAAGCTTTCATCGACGTCGTTCCGCCCTTCCTTGCGATCCCCCCTTTTTCGTGACTCACATGCCGGGAAAATGTGGGCCTTTCAATAGTCGGGCACGCATTGGAGGGCGGCCGCACACCATCCATTCTCGCGCATGATTTCGATCCGTGAGGACGGCGGGAACGGCGGGGTGTCCGCATTCGAGCGCGAGGTTCACGGGATTTTCTCCGAGGACGGGAGACTGTCGCACGGGGCGGGGTTCGAGTTCCGCAAGGAACAGCAGGACATGGCCTGCGCTGTGGCGCGGACGCTCGAACGCGGCGGCCAGATCGTTGTCGAGGCCGGGACGGGCGTCGGAAAATCCCTGGCCTATCTCGTTCCCGCCGCGCTCCACGCCGTGCGGACGAAACGCAAGGCGGTGATCTCGACGCACACGATCTCGCTTCAGGAACAGCTCATCTTCAAGGACATCCCGTTCGTTCAGCAGCTGGTCGACGAGGACTTCGAGGCGCTGCTGATGAAGGGCCGCCAGAACTACCTCTGCACGACGCGCCTCGCCCGCGCGATCAACCAGGCGGCGGACCTCTTCACCACCGAACAAAAGTCTGAACTGGAGAGAATCCGGGAATGGAGCCTGTCCACAAAAGACGGCTCGCTCAGCGATTTTCTCGAGCAGCCGGACCCGGCGGTGTGGGAGGAAGTGCGCAGCGAACAGCATTTGTGCACGCCGAAAATGTGCGGGCAGAACTCCGGGTGCCACTACCAGAACCTGCGGCGGAGAATCGCCGGCGCCCACATGGTCGTGCTGAATCACGCCCTGTTTTTCACGCTGCTCGGCGCGGTCGAGGATGCGGGGAACCGCACGGGCGGGTTGCTCTTCGCCAACGATTTCGTGGTCTTCGATGAGGCGCACACGCTCGAGGAGGTGGCCTCGCGCCATATCGGCATGGAGGTTTCCCAGCTCGGCCTCCGCCGCGCCGTTCAGCGGCTCTACAATCCCCGCACGAAAAAAGGCCTCTTCCAGATGTTAAAGAACGGCCCGGCGTGCAAGGCCGTCGCGGATGTTCTTCCCGTCTCGGACAGCTTCTTTGCGAGCGTCGGCTCGAAATGCGCGTTCAAGAAGGGACGGGAGTTCCGCGTGCGTGAAGCCGGGTTCGCAGACGGGGGGGAGGTCTGCGCAAATCTGGCCAAACTCGGCGGGCTGATCGCAGCCGAGGCCGTCCGCTGCAAGGACGAAATCGGCGCGGCCGAGCTGCAGGATACCGCCCGCAAGCTCCGCTCGGCCCGCGCGGCGATCACGGACTTTCTCGCGCTCGAACAGCCGGACCATGTCTATTGGGTCGAGCAAACCGGGCGCAAGGAGCAGTTCTGCACGCTCCGCACCGCGCCGGTGGATCTCGCCGACGCCCTCCGCCGACTCCTCTTCCGCGAGGGAGCCTGCTCGGTGCTGACGAGCGCCACCCTCTCGATCGGAACACCCGACCTCTCCTATTTCCGGCGGCGGGTCGGGGCGGAGGATGTCCCCGCCCTGCAGATCGGAAGCCCGTTCAATTACGGGAAGCAGATGTGCCTGCATCTCGTGCGGCAGATGCCCGAACCGAAAGACTCCGGCTACGAGAAGGCGCTGGAAAAATGGATCGCCCACTTCACGGACAAAAGCCTCGCGCGGGCCTTCGTGCTGTTCACCAGCTACCAGACCATGCGCGCGGTCTCGGAGAACATGGAAAGCCATTTCGAGAAGAAGGGCTGGCCGCTTCTTGTCCAAGGCACCGGCATGCCCGCCCAACGCATGATCCGGGAATTCCGCGAAAATCCCCACAGCGTCCTCTTCGGGGTCGCCAGTTTCTGGACCGGCGTGGATGTGCCAGGAGACGCGCTGTCGAGCGTGATCATCACCCGCCTCCCGTTCGCGACGCCGGACCATCCGCTGACCGAGGCCAGGCTCGAGGCAATCGAAGCGGAAGGCGGCCGCGCGTTCGACAGCTACTCGCTCCCGGAAGCGATCCTCCGCCTGCGACAGGGGGTCGGTCGCCTGATCCGCAGCAAAACCGACTCGGGAACCATCGTCATCCTCGACAGCCGGATCGTGAGCAAGCCGTATGGAAAATCCTTCCTGCGGGCGATGCCGAAATGCCCGGTCGAGATCCATTGACAAAAAAAACATTATGGCGTTGACTTATCGGCCATATGGCCGCACTGTGTATCCATGAAGAAAAAACCCAATGCCCCCGTTCCACCAGCAACCCGTATCCAGGAGGCGGCTGTCGCGCCAAGTGTCGATTGGGAAACGGACGAGGGATTTGGCGGGATCCAAGAGATCCGGGAGGGCCTTCCCGTGGATGCATTTTTCGAATTGCAGGAAAAACTGGGGGTCGGCACGCCCCGGCTTGCGGAGATTGTCGGCATCCCGGTCCGCACGCTCCAGCGCCGGAAGGACGATGGACGGCTCACCAAAGAAGAATCCGACCGGCTCGATCGTGTCAGGAAATTGATGGGCCAAGCAACCGGGATCTTCGAGTCTGAGATTGCCGCCCGCGCATGGCTCACCCACCCCCAGATCGGCCTCGCGGGCTTTGTTCCACTGGATCTCGCCGACACGGGGGCGGGCATCCGTGAGGTGGAAAAGCTCCTCGGGCGCATCGACTACGGGGTTTACGCGTGACCATCCACGCCTGGAGGCTCGTGCGCGAAGCGCGCGCTGACGAAGCCTTCTCCGGCGAAGGGGCACGGTTGTATGGCGGCCGCTGGAACCCTCCGGGAATGCGCGCGACTTACCTCAGCGAAACCCGTTCGCTCGCCGCTTTGGAGGTGCTGGTCCATCAGGCCGAACCGTTCCCCGCCGGCCGGTTTCTTTTTTTTGAAATCCGGTTCCCGGCACAGTTCGTGACAACGCTCACACCGGAGGATCTCGGGGCGGACTGGAGGGCCTATCCGGCCCGGAACCAGACAGTTGGGGTGGGCGGAAAATGGCTCAGTGCCGGGTCTTCTCCGGTCCTGCGTGTGCCCAGCGTTTTGATTCCCGAGGAATCCAATTACCTTCTCAATCCCGGGCATCCACGCGCCCGGGAAATCGAGATCCGCGAAGCCCGGCTTTTCACCTTTGACCCCCGTTTCTTGAAACCACCTCCCGGGCGCGGTTAGATTTCCCTGCTTGTGGGAAAGGGCAAATTGCGCCACTTTTGGCCCGCCTCATGAAAAAATCCGGTTGCCTCATGGTTATCCTGTTCGTCGCCGTCTGCGCGAGCATGTTTGTGAATCTGATCCTTCTGGCTGCGCTCGGTGCCAGGGGTGCCTCGGGCATGGCTGGCGTGAAGATTCTGAAACCAAAAACTTTCGAGGAAAGGGTTTTGGTCGACGGCGTGGGATCTTCGTCAAAAGTCGCCGTGATTCCCCTGGACGGGGTGATCGCGTTCGGGGCGGCGGGCAGCCTCGGCAACTCGATGGTGGATGACTTCAAAGCCGCCCTGGAACAGGCGGAGAACGACAGGCAGATCAAGGCGGTCGTCCTGCAGGTGGATTCGCCCGGCGGGGAAATCACGGCCTCCGATGTGCTTTACGATGCGATCTGCCGTCTCGCGCGCCACAAGCCGGTGGTGGTATATTTCAATTCCATCGGGGCCTCGGGCGCCTACTACGCCGCCTGCGGCGCGAATTGGATCATGTGCAACAACACGACCTTCACCGGCAGCATCGGGGTGATCATCTCCACGATGAACTACCGGGACCTCTTCGGCAAAATCGGGCTCCAGTCGGTGATCTTCAAAAGCGGAAAATTCAAAGACATGCTCAACGGGTCCCGCGAGATGACCGAGGAAGAAAAGACCTATGTCCAAGGCTTGGTCATGCAAAGCTACGACCGCTTTGTCGGCATCGTCGCCCGATCCCGGAGGCTGGACGAGAAGGACCTGCGTGAGGGGGTGGCCGACGGGCGTGTCCTGAGCGGGACGGATGCCTACGCCTCCCGCCTGGTGGACGAACTCGGCTACATCGAGGACGCCTATGACAAAGCTGCGGAACTCGGCGGGACGCCTGATGCCCAGGTCGTCAAATACGAGCGCACCTACAGCTTCGACAAGTTTTTTCGGATGTTCGGCGAGTCGCGCGCCGCGACGAAAATCGAGCTGGACCTGCTCCCGAAAGCCTCGCTCCTCGAACCGGGCAGGGTTTATCTCCTCCCCGCTTTCTTCGCCCCATAACCGGAGCAAACACCGAGGCCGGTGCGCACCCCGGAAAGAAAAAAGCAAAGCCTCCTGTTGACGCACCGGCGGAAGAACGGGTAAATTTGCCGGACCATGACGACGTATGTTTACGAAACCATCCCCGCAAAAAAGGGGGAAAAACCCCGCCACTTCGAGATCCGGCAGAGCATGAAAGAAAATGCGCTCACGAAGCACCCGGAAACCGGCGAGGCGATCCGGAGAGTGGTTGTCGGGGGCTACGGTGTCCTCAAGTCAGGGCAGTCGGCCCCGCGCGTCCCGGCCCGTTCGGGCGGCCATTGCTGCGGCTCCGCCTGCGGCTGTCACTAGGTTTTGACGTGGGGTGCCCGTCCCGCCTGGAGGGATCTGGAAAAGCAGGCGGGGCGTCGGCTTCACATGGCTTCGGCCCCTCCCCGCCGCGCACCTATCCGGGCTCCGCAGCGGCCAGCCACTCGGCGTTCGCTTTTTCCAGGGCGTCAGTAACTCCGGCAAGCTGGCGGTTGGTTTCCATCGCCAGTGCCGGGTTGTCGTAGGTCCCGGGGTTTTCCAGATGCGCGGCCAGTTCCAATTGCCGGGCCTCGAGCGTTGCAATTTCCGCCTCCAAAACAGCCACCCGCTTTTCGCGCTCGCGCCGCTCGCGGTTCAATGCCTGGCGGGCCTCGGACTCGGCGCGGCGTCGGGCCCGGATTTCCTTCATGCCCGGCCCTGATGCCGCGCGTTCGACCGGGGCGGCATCCGGCTGGTGGTTGCCCAGCGAGGCAACCGTTCCCGCGCGGGCACCTGAAGCGCGGGTCTTGTCCAGATAATAGGCATAGTCCCCCGCGTAAGGCGTGAGTTTCCCGGCCTGCACATGGATCACCGATGTCGCGATCGCCCTGATGAAATGCACGTCATGGCTCACGAAAACAATTGTCCCCTCATACGGGCCGAGCGCCCGGATGAGCGCGTCGATGCTCGGCATGTCGAGGTGGGTCGTCGGCTCGTCCAGCAGCAGGAGGTTCGGCGGATCGAGCAGGAGCTTCACCAAGGCCAGGCGGCTTTTTTCCCCTCCGCTGAGCACCGAGATGGACTTGAAGACATCGTCGCCACGAAACAAAAACGCGCCCAGGATATTCCGGGCGGACTGTTCGGGAACCGGACGGGAAATGCTCTGCACCTCGGCGAGCACCGTTTTTTTGAGGTCGAGCACCTCCGTGCGGTGCTGGGCAAAGTAACCGATGCTCACATTGTGGCCCGGGGCCCGTTCGCCGGCGTCCAGGGGAAGGGTTCCTGCGAGGATTTTCAAAAGCGTGGATTTCCCGGCCCCGTTCGGGCCGACGAGCACGATGCGCTGCCCGCGTTCGATCCGGATATGCAGACTCTCGTAGACGACGTGTCCGCCGTAGGCTTGGCGGACGCCTTCGAGGCTCATGACCCGTTGCCCGCTGCGGACCGGTTGGGGGAATTTGAAATGGACCGTCGGCTCGTCGGATTCCGGAGCCTCGATCCGTTCCATGCGGGCGAGCTGCTTGATGCGGTCCTGGGCCTGGGAGGCCTTGCTCGCCTTGGCCCGGAAACGGCTGATGAAATCCTGGAGGTGTTCGATCTCTTTCTGCTGGTTTCTGTAGGCGGCGAGCTGCTGCTCCTCACGGGCCTTTTTCTGTTCCAGAAAATTTTCGAAATCCCCGTGGTATCGGAAGAGTTTCCGGTGCCGGATTTCGACGATTCCCCGGCAGAGGGTGTTCAGGAATTCCCGGTCGTGGGAGATGGTCAGAATGGCACCCGGATACCCGAGAAGGTGGTTTTGAAACCAGCCGAGTGTTTCGAGATCCAGGTGGTTCGTCGGTTCATCCAGCAGGAGGAGATCCGGCTCTTCGACCAGCAATCGGGCCAGGTGGGCGCGCATGATCCAGCCGCCGCTCAAGGCATTGACCGGGCGGTCGAAATCCTCTTCACGGAATGCCAGCCCCGCCAGAATTCGCTTGGCCTTGGCCTCTTCCCGCCCATCCGCCTCGTGGCCCGCCGCCAATTCCATGACCGAGCCCCCGGTCGAGGCGGCGGTCTCCTGGGGCAAATACCCGCACCGCACCCCGCGCTGGAGGCTGACCGTCCCCTCGTCCGGCTCATCCTGCTTCAACAGCAACGAAAAGAGCGTGGTTTTCCCGGCACCGTTCGGCCCGATCAGACCGATCCGATCACCGGAATTGACCTGCAAGGACGCATCCTCAAAGAGGGTGCGTCCGGCGAAGGATTTGCTGACACGGGAAACTGTGAGCATCGGAAAAGTGCGACAGACTCGGACAGGGAAGCCGACTCGGCAAGCAGGAATGCCGGGACAGGGCGTTTGGCCGAAATATAAATCTGCTTTGCCTGCCCGCAACTTGCGGCTATTGCTGCTGCCTTCAATCTCATGGATTTCCTCAGCTACCTGGCCCTCGGCATCATTTTCTTTGTGATCCTCACCCTAGCCTACGGGATGATCGCCATCCACGACATCCCCTACCACATCGCCAAGAAGCGCAATCACCCGCACCAGGACGCCATCCACACGGGCGGATGGGTCAGCCTGTTCACTCTCCATGCGATCTGGCCGTTTCTCTGGATCTGGGCCACTGCCTACCACCCCGAACACGGCTACCGGGGGAGCCATCCCCCGGCCGGGGCTCCGGACAACAAACCCGGCTCCCAGGGCGACAGGATTGCCGCCCTGGAAGCCCGTCTGGCCGAACTTGAGAAAACCGGCGAACCCCGTTCCTGATCATGGAAATCCTTCTTCTGGGCACCTACGCGGCTGTTGCCATCGCAATTTTCAAGCTGTTCAAAATCCCGGTCAACGCGTTCACCCTGCTGACCGCGACGCTCGGGGGGATCGCGATGATCGCGGCGCTTGTGCTGGCGATGAATTACAACCACCCGTTCAGCACGCAGGGCCGTTTCTATTTTACGACCACGCCGATCACGCCCACCGTCGGCGGCCGGGTCGTCGAGGTTCCGGTCACCCCGAACGTCCCGCTCAAAGCCGGAGATGTCCTGTTCCGGATCGACCCCTCGCGGTATCAGAACGCCGTGAAGGCCAAAGAGGCCGAACTGGCCGATGCCGTCCAGGCCACCAGGCAGTTGCAGTCCGCCGCAGAAACGGCGAGGAAAAACTCGGATGCGGCCGCCTCTTCCCGCGACGGGGCCAAGGACCTCTACGACCGCTCGAAGCCGCTTGCGGAAAAGGGGGTGATCTCGCAGTCCCAGTTCAAGCAGACCGAGGAAAGGTATTTCGCCGCACAAAGCCAGGCGCAGGCGGCCCAGGCGGAAGCGGAACGGGCCGCCCTCGATGCCTCGGCCGCGATCCAGGGGGTCAACACCGATGTCGCGCGCATCCAGGCGGAACTCGACACCGCCCGCTACGATCTGGAGCAGACCGTCGTGCGGGCCCCCACCGATGGGGTCGCGGTCCAGCTTTTCCTGCGACCCGGCATGTATGCCGTTCCCATGCCCCTTCGGCCGGTGATGGTTTTCATGCACAAAGAAGCGCCCTACTTTTCGGCCGCATTTCTGCAAAACAGCTCGCAAAGGATCATCGAGGAGGCGGACGCGGAGGTGATCCTGCCTGCGGTCCCGGGCCGGGTTTTCAAGGCGAAAGTCGCCAGTGCCGGTGCTTACATCCCGCAGGGCCAGCTCCAACCGACCGGAACCCTCGTCGATCCCGAAAGCATCCAGGGCGACGGGCGGGTCATCGTCCAGGTGAAATTTCTGGAAGATCTTTCCAAATACCAGATCGTCCCCGGGAGTGTCGGCAGCGTGGCGATTTACACCCACCACATGCACCACCTTTCGCTCCTGCGCAAAATCCTGCTGCGCATGAAATCCTGGATGAACTTCATCTTCGGGGACGGCCACGGCGGCGGAGGCGGATCCCACTGATCCCGTCCCGCAGTCGCCCATCAACGGGGGCCGGCAACAAGCTGCCGCGATGCGATCCCGCCGTATTTCCGGCAGAGCCGCCCGGCTACTTCGCCTTTCCCTGGCTGGCAACGGCGTTCATGGCGGCGGCGATGGCGTCCTGGTCGCCGAGGTAGTAGTGTTTGGTCGGCTTGAGGTCGGCGTCGAGCTCGTAAACGAGAGGGACGCCGGTCGGGATGTTCAGGTTGATGATGTCCTTGTCGGAGATGCCGTCGAGGTATTTGACGAGGGCTCTGAGGCTGTTTCCGTGTGCGGCGATGATGACCCGCCTCCCGGACTTGACGACCGGGGCGATTTTCTCGTGCCAGAGCGGGAGAAACCGCTCGACGGTGTCCTTGAGGCACTCGGTGAGGGGAAGGTTTTCGATGCCCGCGTAGCGGGGGTCGTGGCCCGGCCAGCGCGCGTCGGATTTTTCGAGGGGAGGGGGCGGGATATCGTAGCTGCGGCGCCAGACGAGCACCTGTTCGTCGCCGTATTTTGCGGCGGTCTCGGCTTTGTTGAGGCCCTGGAGCGCGCCGTAGTGGCGCTCGTTCAGGCGCCAGTCCTTCTCGATCGGGATCCAGACGCTGTCCAGTTCCTGGAGCACGGACCAGAGGGTGTTGAGGGCGCGTTTGAGGACCGAGGCGTAGGCGACGTCGAAGACGAAGCCTTCCTTCTTCAGGAGCTCTCCTGCGGCCTTCGCTTCGGCGCGGCCCCTGTCGCTGAGCTCGACATCGGTCCAGCCGGTGAAGCGGTTTTCTTTGTTCCAGGTGCTTTCGCCGTGGCGGATGAGAACGAGTTTATACATGGTTTGCAAATCGTCGAAGCGTGGTTTATACAGCCCGGATTCCCTCGTTGGCAAGACACGGCTTCATGACTTTCAGCACCCTCACATTCAACATGCAAAACGGCCAGCCTTGGGATGAGGCCGAGCCCGACAACGCGGGCATCGATTTGGGCCGGACGGTGGAGTTTCTGGAACGGCAGGACGCCGATGTGATTTTTCTCCAGGAAGTCGAGCGAGGGTTTGATGGGGGGAACCAGATCGACCCTCCGCCGAACTACCATTATCTCAGGAAAAAGCTGAAAGGCTACGACTCGGTTTTCGCCTACCCGGTGGCGAACCAAACCGAGATCCCCTTCGGCCTGGGGCTGGCGGTTTTTTCCAAATCCAAACTGCGCGATTTTCAAAAAACGGATCTGCCTGCGGCCGGGCTGGACTTCGAATACGGCGGGGTCCGGCGCAAACCCTCGCAGCGCCTGCTGATCTCGGCCCGGACGGTCATCCAGGGCCGGGAAATTTGCCTGCTCAACACGCACCTGCAAGCGTTTTTCATGATCGGCTCCTCGAGCACCGAGCATTCGGCTCAGAGGGACGTCATCGAGGCCGAGCTCCGCCTGCAACAAGGTCCCGCGATCCTGGCCGGCGACCTGAATTGCACGCCCGGGGAGGGGCTCGTCGAGCAGTTCGAGCTGGCGGGGTTCCGCACGGTCCAGAACCGGGAGGTGACATGGCGCCGCATGCCATACGTCCTCGACCACCTGTTCTACAACGCGCATCTCCGCCTGGTGGGCCATTCCGTGATCCCCACGCTGGCCTCGGACCACCATGCGGTGCGCGCGGAGTTTTCTTTTGCCCGACCGGAATGAGGCTCGTCTCCTGGAACGTCAACGGGCTGCGCTCCATCCTCGGGAAGGGCCTTCCCGGATACCTGCGGGAGGCGGATGCCGACATCGTCTGCCTGCAGGAAATCAAAGCCCGCCCGGACCAGGTCGACCACGATTTCGACGGCTACCACGTTTATTGGAACCCGGCCCTGAAGCCCGGGTATTCGGGGACCGCCATCCTCGCGCGCGAAGAGCCGCTCTCGATCGTGAACGGGATCGGGCACCCCGCGCATGACAAGGAAGGCCGGGTGATCACGGCGGAGTTCCGGGACTGGTTCGTGCTCAATGTTTACACCCCCAACTCACAGCGGGAACTGACCCGGCTGGACTACCGCACGCGGGAGTGGACGCCCGCATTCATCGGGTATTTGTCGCATCTCCAAAAACGCAAGCCCGTGATCTTTTGCGGCGACATGAACGTGGCCCACCACGAGATCGATCTCGCCCGGCCGAAGGAAAACACGCGGAATGCCGGGTTCACCATCGAGGAACGGGAGGCCTTCGACCGCGTGCTCGACTCCGGCTACCTCGATTCGTTCCGGCAGTTCGAGAGCGGCGGCGGGCACTACACGTGGTGGAGCTACCAGAGCGGGGCGCGACAAAGGAATATCGGGTGGCGGATCGATTACGTGTGCGTGCCCCACTCCCTCCGTCCCTCTCTTCGTTCGGCCTTCATCCAGCCGGAAGTCGGCGGAAGCGATCATTGCCCGGTCGGAATCGACCTGGCGTGAAACCGCAACGTGTTCCACACGAGAATACTATGGAATCCGCATGCCAGACCAAAAAAAACTCGCTTTTTTTTGTTTCTTTTTTTGAACGCCAGCCCTCCGCGCCGGTCAAATCTATCGGTTAAGGCAGCAGTTCGGGCCACCGCGGATCAGTTTCCTTTGTTTTCTGATCATTCCCGCTGGTGGCCCGAATCTTTTTCAGAGGCCGCTTTTTTTTGGTCGGAGACCTTCCGGCGGGATAATCCCGCTTGCTTTCCAGGTCCCGCCGTGCAGATGTATCCCGGCAAAAGCAGACTCCACCCACCAACTCTTCCTCCTATGAAAAAAACGTCTCTCCCGATCTTCTGTGCGGCGTTGGCCGCCATCTTCTGTTCCTCCGCATACGGCAAAGCCCCATCCGCCGCTGCGGTGATGACGGAGTCGCGGCAGGAAGCCATGACCCCGTGCGACGCGCTGCGGCGGCTCAAGGAAGGCAACGATCGTTTCGTGAGCGGACGGCCCGCTCACCGCGATCTGCTGGAGCAGGCGCGCCTGACGGTGGCTGGACAATATCCGTATGCGGCGATCGTGAGTTGTTTGGACTCGCGCACCGCGCCGGAACAGGTCTTCGACGCGGGGATCGGCGATATTTTCAGTGCCCGGGTGGCCGGCAATGTCGTGAACGACGACATTGTGGGCAGCCTCGAATATGCCTGCGAGCACTCCGGTGCCAAGTTGATCGCCGTCATCGGGCACAGCTCTTGCGGGGCGGTGAAAGGGGCGGTGGACAGGGTGAAAATGGGGAACCTGACCGGGTTGCTCAACAAGATCGAACCGGCCGTGGCCGCCGCGGAGAGGGAAACCCCGGGCCTGCGTTCCCCGGGCGACAAGCTCCTTGTCCAGCGGGCGGCCGCCAATAACGTCGCCTTGCAGATGCGGGCGATCCTGAAAAGAAGCGCCATCCTGAGGTCCATGCTGGACAAGGGGGAGATCGCGATCGTCGGAGGCATCCAGGATTTGAACACGGGCAAGGTCACATTCACCAAACCCGAAACCGGCAGGAACCCCGGATAGCCGGGAAATCCGGCGCGGGCCTCCGGCATAAAACGCCCTTGCCTGGGCGCTCAGGCTTTCGTCGTGTAGCGCATCTCGTAGTCGAACAACTCGCCGTCTTCGAAGAAGCGTTTCAGCTCGGTTTGCGCGTTCTCCAGGCTGTCGGAGGCATGGGCGATATTGACCATCACGTCGACTCCGAAATCTCCGCGCACCGTCCCCTTGGCGGCCTTCTTGGAATCGGTGGGGCCGATGATGTCGCGCACGCGCACCACGGCATTTTCGCCGGAAAGGGCGAGCGCGATCACCGGCGTCGATCGCATGAACGTCTCGACCTCCGGGTAAAACGGTTTCGAGGCGATGTGGGCGTAATGCTCGCGGAGCAAGGCGGCATCGGCGCGGAACATCCTGCATCCGCGGATTTGAAAGCCGGCATCCTCGAACCGCTTGAGGACCTCGCCTGTCCGGCGGCCTGCAATGCAATCGGGCTTGAGAAGAATCAACGTCGTTTCCATGAAACGCCGGACTTTACCGGAGGCGGGCCGCCCGAAAAGCAGATTTTTCGATCAGGGTGCCATCCGTGCATCCCTCCGCCCGAAAGGGCTGGATCGTAGCCGGGGTGGCGTGAAGCGACTCGAGCGTCGCGGCAATTTCCCCGAGGTCGGAGTCGCTCAGGAGATCGGGATGGACGGTGGTCCGCAGTTCGTAGTTCACGCCCGAGCCGAGCAGGAGGCGGAGCGATTCGGCGGGCGCTTCGAATGAAGCTTCCCGTCCGGTGATCCGGTCATGGCGTTGGTCGAAAGGGGCCTTGATGTCGAACCCGACCCAGTCGACGAGGGGAAGAACTCCCACAAGCCGTTCCGGGTGCATCCCGGCCGTGTGGAGCCCGATCCGGAACCCCAGATCTTTCACGGCGCGCAGGGCTGCGGGAAGGCTGGCTTGCGCGGTGGGCTCCCCTCCGCTGAACACCACGGCCTCCAGAAAATTCCTGCGTTCAGCGAGGAGGGAAAGGATGTTTTCCCAGCTCCAGCAGGCTCCGTCGAACGGCTGGAGGTGAGGGTTGTGGCAATACCGGCACCGCCAAACGCAACCCTGGCAAAAAACCACGGCGGCCAGGTGGCCGGGGTAGTCCACTGTCGTGAATGGCACGAAGCCTCCCACCTGGAGAGCGCTCTCGGAGGGCCGCATCCCCTCCCCCGGCTGGCCCCCTGCCCGGCAGTCGGTCGGCACGGTCTTTACGCCGCACGCCGGGCGGCGAGGCGCTCCTCGCGGAACGGCGTGCGTTCGCGGTGTTCGCTCTGTTTTCCGGCATTGAACTGCGAGACCGGGCGGTGGTAGCCCATCACGCGGGTCCAGATCTCGCACTTTGTGCGCTCGCTGTCGGGGATGTTTGTTTTTTTCATAACTTAGGAATGCGCAATGGTTGGAAGCGCCGGTTCATTTCCCATTTCGGATTTCGCATTTTTCTTAAGCGGCGTGGCCGTATTTTTTTTCGAGATCGCCATCGCACACGGGGCAGAATTCGTGCTCGCCCGCGAGGTAGCCGTGCCTGGGGCAGATCGAGAATGTCGGCGTGATGGTCAGGTAGGGCAGGCGGAAATTGGTGAAGACCCGGCGGATGAGTTCGCCGCAGGCACGGGCGGAGGACATCCTCTCGTTCATATAGAGGTGAAGAACCGTGCCGCCGGTGTAACGCTTCTGGAGATCGTCCTGGTGCTGGAGTGCCTCAAACGGATCATCCGTCCACCCGACGGGAAGCTGGCTGGAGTTCGTATAATACGGGGCCTCCGGCGTCCCGGCCTGGATGATGCCCTCGAGGTTTTTCTGGTCCATGCGGGCAAACCGGTAGGTCGTGCCCTCGGCCGGTGTGGCTTCAAGATTGTAAAGGTGGCCGGTCTTCTCCTGGAACTCCACCATCCGCCCCCGCATGTGGTCGAGAAGGCGCAGGGCAAACAGCCGCCCGAACGGCGTGGCGATGTGCTCGGAGTCTTTCGTAAAGTTGCGGATGCATTCGTTCACCCCGTTGATCCCCACGGTGGAAAAATGGTTGCGCAGCGTGCCCAGGTAACGCTTCGTGAACGGATACAGCCCGCGGTCCATGTTCTCCTGGATCACCGTGCGCTTGATTTCCAGGCTCTGGCAGGCGAGGTCGAGGAGGGAGTCGAGGCGGGCGAGCATCCCCGCCTCGTCGCCCGCGAAGAGGTATCCGAGCCGCGCGGCGTTGATCGTCACCACGCCGATCGAACCGGTTTGCTCCGCCGACCCGAAGAGCCCGTTCCCACGCTTGAGGAGCTCGCGCAGGTCGAGCTGCAGGCGGCAGCACATCGAGCGCACCATGTTCGGAGTCAGCTCGGAGTTGAGAAAATTCTGGAAGTAGGGGAGACCGTATTTCGCGGTGACCTCGAACAGGAGCTGGGCCGTGGCGCTTTCCCACGGAAAATCCCCAGTGATATTGTAGGTCGGGATCGGGAACGTGAACACGCGCTGGAGCGCGTCCCCGCGAGCCATGACGCGCAGGAACGCGCGGTTGATCATGTCCATCTCGTGCCCGAGCTCGCCGTAGCAAAATCCGGATTCCCTCCCGCCGACCAACGCGGGCGTCTCCCGCAAATCCTCCGGGCAGACCCAGTCGAACGTCAGGTTCGTGAACGGCGTCTGCGTGCCCCAGCGCGACGGCACGTTCAGGTTGAAAACGAATTCCTGCATCCCCTGCTCGACCTCCGCGTCGGTGAGCCGGTCCACCCGCACATAGGGCGCGAGATACGTATCCACCGAACTGAACGCCTGCGCCCCCGCCCATTCGTTCTGCAGCGTCCCCAGAAAATTCACCATCTGCCCAAGTGCGGTCCGGTAGTGCTTCGGCGGGCCGGATTCGATTTTGTTCGAGATCCCGTTGAACCCCTCGGTGAGAAGTTGCCGCAACGACCAGCCCGCGCAATAGCCGGAAAACATGTCCAGGTCGTGCAGGTGAAAATCCGCATGCCGGTGCGCCTGCCCGATCAACGGCGGGTAGATGTGGTCGAGCCAATAATTCGCTGTCAACTTCCCCGCCGCATTCAAAATCATACCGCCCAACGAATACCCCTGGTTGGCGTTTGCGCTCACGCGCCAGTCGGTTCGCTGGATGTATTCTTCCAAGACAGAGGCGGGCTGGATCGATGCTGGAGCGGAATTCGACATGAGTTTTTGGAGGAATTACTGTTAAAGGGGAACCACTATATATGGTGGAGTTGATTTGTGGAAGGGGCGACATATTGTGGAAAACGCTGAGAAACTTCATTGATTTGCGTCAAGGTGGGCGCATTTTTCAAAAAAAATATTTTCCCCAGCCCTGCCGGGTGCAGGTTTCCGAAAAGCCGCCCCGGTTTCGGCCTGCCTCCGCCTATTTTGGCCGCTTCAACTTTTACGCTTGCCGCTGGCCATCCGCAAAATACCTTGCTTGCAATTATGACCGACGTGAGTCCGATCGCCTACGACTCGAAGATCGAGGGCAACATCATATTTACGCGCCTCGATGCCGCGATCAATTGGATGCGGAGCAATTCCCTTTGGCCGATGCCGATGGGGCTGGCCTGCTGCGCCATCGAGCTGATGGCCGCCGGCGCGGCGCGATACGACATCTCGCGATTCGGGGCGGAAGTGATGCGGTTCTCGCCGCGGCAGAGCGACGTGATGATCGTCGCGGGAACCGTGACCTACAAAATGGCGCTTTCCGTCAAGCGGATCTGGGACCAGATGCCCGAGCCGAAATGGTGCATCGCGATGGGGGCCTGCGCCTCGTCGGGCGGCATGTATCGCAGCTACGCGGTCCTCCAGGGGATCGACCACCTCATCCCCGTGGACGTCTATATTTCCGGGTGCCCGCCGCGCCCCGAGGCCCTGCTGGACGGCCTGATGAAGCTCCAGAAAAAAATCATGGGCGAGCACGCGATCAAGGACCAAAAGAAAGCGCTGTTCGAAAAACTATGAGCCCGTCCGACGCCGCCTCGAGCCTCGCCGCCAAATTCCCCTCCGCCATCACCTCGGAAAAAGAATTCCGCGGGGAAACGACCCTGGGGCTCGCCGCCACGGCCATCCGGGAGGTCTGCCAGTTTGCCAGGGAGTCGCTGGGGTTCGATTACCTCGTGGACATCTCAGGCGTGGATCACTTCGGCGATGATCCGCGGTTCGAAATCGTCTACGAGCTTTACTCGATGGCGCACGGCACACACCTGCGGCTGAAAATTCCGGTCGGCGAGGACCCGTGCGAGGCACCGTCCGTCACCGGGATCTGGCCGGGTGCCAACTGGCACGAACGCGAAATTTACGACATGATGGGGATCCGCTTCACGGGCCATCCGGACCTCCGCCGGATCCTGATGTGGGAAGGGTATCCCTACCACCCGCTGCGAAAGGATTTTCCCCTGGAAGGCAAGCCGAGCGACACGCCGGGCCTGGCTTTCAGCGAAGTTGCGCCGCTCGCGGGGGGGCCTTTCGTCACCGTGCCGACCGACGGCACCACGCAGGTGCGCGAGCCGCGGGCGCACCATGCCGGGGAGCCCCCGCGTCCGGAAAAATTCCCCGAGGGACCTTGATCGCCGACGATGCCAGTCTGGCGGGGCTTGTGGGCGGGCTGGCCGGCTCCTCCCAGATCGCCCTCGACACCGAAGCGGACAGCCTGCACTGCTACTTCGAAAAGCTGTGCCTCATCCAGGTCAGCGCCGAAGGCGGGCACTGGCTCGTGGATCCCCTCGCCAATTTGAACCTCCAGCCGCTGTTCGACGCGGTGTGTTCGAAACGGCTGGTCCTCCACGGTGCCGATTATGATCTGCGGCTCCTGCGGAGGGTCGGGGCCTTTGAACCGGACGATCTTTTCGACACCATGATCGCGGCGAGGCTCTGCGGGCGGGCGGCCCTGGGACTGGCCGCGCTCGTCGAGGAATTTTTCGGGATCAAGCTGTCCAAGGCCTCCCAAAAGGCCAATTGGGCGATCCGCCCGCTTTCCGACCAGATGGTGGAATACGCCCTCAACGACACGCGCCACCTGCTCGAAATTGCCGCCACGCTCGAGGCCGACCTGCGTCGGCTCGGCCGCTGGAGTTGGTTCGAGGAGTCGCGCAATCGCATGATCGCCTCCACGCGGGAAACCAAAGAACGCGATGACAGCAAGGTCTGGAGGATCTCGGGGTGCTCGACGCTCTCCCCTCACGCGCAGGCGGTCCTGCGCATCCTGTGGTTCTGGCGGGATTCCGAGGCCCGGGCATGGGACCGCCCGCCATTCCATGTGATGGGCAACGAGGACATGCTGCGCGTGGCCGACCAGGTCAGCAAAGGCGGTGCCTACTCGACACCCCGGATGAACGGCAGACGCAGGAAGAGCTTTGAAGTCGTCCTCGCACTCGCCCTGCAAATTCCCGAGAGCGAATGGCCGAAGCAGGAGAAAATCCGCCGCAAACGCGCCCCAAAGGACCATCTGGAACGGTTCGAGGCCTTGAAAAAGGCCCGCGACACGGTTGCCTCCGGGCTGGGACTCGACCCGGCGATCGTCGCGCCCCGCGGAGCTCTCGAGGCCACGGCCGCAGATCCAAACGCCCCTTTCCTGATGAACTGGCAACGCGAGCTGCTCGGCCTGCCCGCTGCGGAAGCCGACCATGCCTGACGATCTCATCGCGCTCGCGCTCGCGGAGGACATCGGCCCCGGCGATGTCACGGCAAAATGGTTCACCGGAAATGAGCGCCGGGCCTCCGCCGTCATCATCGCCAAGGAATCCTGCTGCCTGGCAGGGATCGGGGTTTGCGCCGAAGTGTTCGCGAGAGTGGACAACTCACTCCGCGTCTCGGTTTTGTCAGCCGACGGCGCGAGTTTGGAACCCCGCGATCCGGTTCTGAGGGTGGAAGGTCCGGCGGCGTCGATCCTCACTGCAGAGCGGACATCGCTGAATTTCCTCCAGCGCCTCTCCGGTGTCGCCACCATGTCTCGCAGATACGTCGAGGCCGTCCGGGGAACCGGAGCCGTAATCCTGGACACCCGGAAGACGACGCCCGGATTCCGCGCGCTGGAGAAGGCCGCCGTGGCGGCGGGGGGAGCCACCAACCATCGCGCCGGGCTCCACGACGCAGTCATGGTGAAAGACAACCACCTCGCGGCGGGAACCACGCTGGACGAGATCCAGGCGGCGATCCATCGCGTGAAGGCCGCGAATCCGGCAATGAAGATCGAAATCGAGGCGGACACCCTCGCGCAGGCAAAAGCATTTTTCGGGTTGTCCGGCGTCGATGTCGTCCTGCTCGACAACATGCCGCCGGAGTTGCTCCGGGAAGCGGTCGCCCTGCGTCCCCCGCAGATCCGACTCGAGGCCAGCGGAGGCATCACCCTCGGCAACATCCGCTCGGTCGCGGAAACCGGTGTCGACTATATTTCGGTCGGTGCCATCACCCACTCGGCACCGGCCGTGGATTTCTCTCTCGAACTCTCCACACCCGTTCTCAGGCCGCGTCTTTTTCCTGCTTTTTGCGGATGAGGGGGCCGCGTTTTCCCTCGACGACCGCCCGGTTGATCGTGACTTCGGCGATGTCGTCGCGCCCCGGGGAATCGAACATGATGTCCAGCATGATGCGCTCGATCATGGCGCGGAGCGCGCGGGCCCCGGTGCCCTTTTTCAGCGCCTCGGAAGCCAGGGCGCGCAGGGCGTCCTTGGTCATGTTGAGACCGACCCCGTCCATGCCGAGGAGCTTGGTGAACTGCTTGACCATGGCATTCTTCGGCTCGGTGAGAATCGTAACCAGCTCGTCCTCGGTCAGCTCGTCGAGGGTGGCGACGACCGGAAGGCGCCCGATGAACTCCGGGATGAGCCCGAAGCTCAGGAGGTCTTCGGGCTCGACCCGTTTCAACGGCTCGTGCTGGAGGAAATCCCCGGCGGCATCCCCGCGGGCGTGGAAGCCCATCGCGCGACCGCCCAGCCTGCGGTGGACGATCTTGTCGAGGCCGATGAACGCGCCGCCGCAGATGAAGAGGATCTTTTCGGTGTTGACCTGGATGTATTCCTGGTGCGGGTGCTTTCTGCCGCCCTGCGGGGGGACGTTGCAGACCGTGCCCTCGAGCATTTTGAGGAGCGCCTGCTGGACCCCCTCGCCCGACACGTCGCGCGTGATGCTCACGTTCTCGGTCTTGCGCCCGATCTTGTCGATCTCGTCGATGTAGACGATCCCCATCTCGCAGCGCTTGACATCGTAGTCCGCGTTCTGGAGGAGGCGGAGGATGATGTTCTCGACATCTTCGCCCACGTAGCCGGCCTCGGTGATCGAGGTGGCGTCGGCGATGCAGAACGGGACATCGAGGACCTTCGCCAGCGTGCGCGCGAGGAGCGTCTTTCCCGAGCCGGTCGGGCCGATGAGAAGGATGTTGCTCTTCTCGATCTCGACATCCGCCAGCGGGTCGATCCCGACCGATGACTGGGTTTCCTGGAGCAGGCGCTTGTAGTGGTTGTGCATGGCCACCGCGAGGACCTTCTTCGCGTGGTCCTGGCCGACCACGTGCTGCTCGAGCTGCCGCTTGATGTCCGCCGGCTTCGGAACCCGGATCGCGCTTTTCGCCTTCTTGTTCTCTTCCTTGAATTCCTTGTCGAGGATCCCTTTGCAGACGGTGATGCAACTGTCGCAGATATAGACCCCGGGCCCGGCGATCAGCTTGCGGACCTCCGAGTGGCTTTTGCCACAGAAGGAACACATCGTCAGGTTGTTCGCGCGCGCCACGATTGTTACTCTGCGGGTTTGTCGAAGCCCTTGAGTTCCTTGCGCGATTTCACGACCTCATCGACAAGCCCGTATTCCTTCGCTTCCTCGGCGGTCATGTAATAGTCGCGGTCGGCGTCCTTTTCCACCTGCTCGACCGGCTTGCCCGTGTGGAACGAAAGGATCCGGTTCAGCCGCTTTTTGAGTTTGAACATGAACTCGACCTGCCGCTCCACATCGCTGGCCTGGCCCTGCGCACCGCCCGAGACCTGGTGGATCATGATGTCGGAGTTCGGCAGGGCGAAGCGCTTGCCCTTCGTCCCGGCGCACAGGAGGACCGCCCCCATGCTCGCGGCGATGCCGATGCAGTAGGTGTTCACGTCGCAGGTCACGAATTGCATCGTGTCGTAGATCGCAAGCCCCGCCGTGACCGACCCGCCAGGCGAGTTGACATAGATGCTGATGTCTTTTTTCGCGTCCTCCATCTGGAGGAAAAGCAGCTGGGCGATGACGAGGTTCGCGACATGGTCATCGATCGGCATGCCGATGAAGATGATGCGGTCCTTCAGGAGCCGCGAGTAGATGTCGTAGCTGCGCTCTCCGCGCCCGGTCTGTTCAACAACGATGGGAACCAACATAAATTCAAGCTTTGGCCGCCCCTGCGGACGGTTCGCTGACCGTAACATTGGCCGCGATCAAATCAAGTGCCTTGCCCATGAGAATTTGCTCGCGGAGCGGGTCGAAGCCTTCCCGCGACCGCAGGTCCTTGACCAGTTTTTTCACCGGAATCTCGTAGCGGCGGGCCATTTCGGAAACCGCCATGAGCATGTCGGTCTCGGTGACTTCCAGCTTCTCCTTCTCGGCCACGCGCAGGAGGAGGAAATTCCCGCGCACGCGGTCGATCGCGCTCTGCTGCGCGAGCCCGACGAGTTCGTCCTGGTGGGCGCGGAGCTCGTCATCGCTGACGCCGCGAACCTGGTTCTCCTGGACGATTTCGCGCAGGATGCTGGAGACTTCGCGCTGGACGGTCTGCGCGGGAAGCTCGCACTGGACGAGGGCGAGAAGCTGTTTGAGGGCGGCATTGCGCCTGGCGTTCTGGAACTGCGATTCCGCGAGGTTCTCGAGGCGTTCGCGGATTTCCGCGCGCAGGGTTTCGAGGGTTTTTCCGGGCTCGATTTTTTCGGCGAGGGCATCGTCGAGTGGCGGGAGCTGCTTGACGTTGATCCCGTGTAGTGTCGCGGAGTAGCTCACCTTCGATCCGCGGAGATCCTCGAGCGGGAAATCCGCAGGGACATCGAGATCGAACGAGCGCTCGTCGTCGACCGCCATGCCCTCGATGGCTTTGGCGAAGCCGGGGACGAGCGTCCCCTCGTCCAGGAAGACCCAGGCGTTCCTGCGGCCTTGAAGTTGGGCGGGCGCTTTGGGGGCGGCCTCCGAGAGCAACCGGTCTCCGATCTTCCCCTCGTATGTCATCACCGCGTAGTCGCCCATCGCGAGAGGGCGGCCTTCCACCGCCTCGAACGTGGCATGCGGATCACGGAATTGCTCCAGCCATTTTTGCACGTCCTCCTCGGCGATCTCCTTCTTCGCCAGCTCGACGGTGATCGAAGAGTAGTCGGGCAACTCGAACTCCGGGGCGGTGACGACACTCGCCCGGTAGCGCATGGTTTTGTCATCGCCGATTTGCACGCCCTCGACTTTCGACACCGACAGGACTCGGAGGTTCTTCTGCTTGATCGCCTCGTTGATGCTTTCGCGGAGCAGCTTTTTCTCCAGCTCCTCGCGGATGTCCTTCGCGAACCGCGTGTCGATCAGCGACTGGGGGGCCTTGCCCGGACGGTATCCCGGAATCCGGGCCTGGCGCTGAAAATCTTTGGCGACGGACTGCCATTCACGGGTCACTTGGTCGGCGGGGAGCTCGACTTGAAGGTTGACAATACAATTGGGTTGAGGATCACAAACGACATTCATGGGCAATCGGTCATTTGAGCACAGGATTTCGCATCGGGCAACCGCGAACCGACGCCAATCCCGAAAATAAATTTTTCCCCTCAACTTTTCGACCGATGGGGAAATCTCCACCCGCGATCAATCCAAGTCCAGCCCGACCGATCCGCGAGTAACGTCAACGAAGGGAGGGCGAAGCTCCGTCTGAGCCGTGATATTTGGGTTCGGACGGAGCCTCACCCTCCCGGCACGGAGGTTCGCTCTCCCCTCGTTGGCACTGCGGATTTGAGCGTATTCTGCCTGCTTGTCGAAGCTGCGGTCGGCAGGGATACTTGATGAGAATGATCGCGCGCGTTCTACCGGATCAGGCCGCCGGTCGGCTGTTGGACTACCGCGTGCCGGAATGTTTCGGCGCCTCGGTGGCCGTGGGATCGCGCGTGAAAGTTCCTGTGCGGACGCGGATGCTGACGGCCACGGTGGTCGAGATGCTGGATTTTTCCGATATCCGCGGGCTGCGGGATCTCGCGGAGCTGCTCGACGAGAAACCGATGATCCGCCCGGCCCTTCTCGAACTGGCACGCTGGATGGCCGACTACTACTGCTGCCCGGTGGAGGCCGCTGTGTGCAGCGTGCTGCCTGTGGCGGTGCGCGACGGGCGGGTTTCGGAAAAACGCCGGAACACGGTCCGTGCGGCGAGGGAGATCGGGGAGGAGGAACTGGCGGCGCTCGAAAAGCGCGCTCCGCGACAGGCGGATGCCTTGCGCGCGGTGATCGGATCGGAGGGCGCGGTTCCGGTTTCCGCCGCAGCCGCGCAGGCGGGGGTGGCGGAGGGCGTCTTCCGCATGCTGGAAAAGCGCGGGTTTGTGGTCATCGAGTCGGCGGTCTTTGCGCGCGATCCCTACGCGGAAAAGTTCGTTTCCTCGGCGAACCTGGTCTTGAATCCCGAGCAGGAGGCGGCCCTGAAGGCGGTGGAAGAAGCACTGGAGGATCCTTCCGCGAAGCCGATCCTGCTTTTCGGCGTGACGGGTTCGGGCAAAACCGAAATCTACCTGCGCGCGATCCGCAGGGCGGTCGATGACGGTCGCACCGCGCTCGTTCTTGTGCCGGAAATCGCGCTGACCCCGCAGACGGTCGAGCGTTTCAAATCCCGCTTCGCGGACATGCAGGAAAAGATCGCCGTCCTGCACAGCCACCTCTCCGACGGCGAGCGCCACGACGAGTGGCACAAGATCCACAGCGGGGCCGCGCGGATCGTCATCGGCGCGCGCAGCTCGATTTTTGCCCCGCTCGAAAATTTGGGCATCGTCATCGTGGACGAGGAGCACGAGAATTCCTACAAGCAGGACGAGGCACCGCGCTACCACGCGCGGGACATGGCCGTGCTGCGCGGCCACCGCGAGAAGGCCGCCGTGCTTCTCGGCAGCGCGACCCCCTGCCTCGAGAGCTGGCACAATGCGCTGTCCGGAAAATACCGCCTCGTCCGCCTGGCCAGCCGCGTCGATGACAAGCGCATGCCGGTCGTCCGCGTCGTCGATCTCCGCCAGGCGGCCCGCCGTTCCCCCGAGGGCGGCATCCTCTCGCTGCCGCTCAGGGAGGCCATCGAGGGACGGATCGCAAAAGGCGAGCAGACGATCCTGTTCCTGAACCGCCGCGGGTTTTCCACCTCCATGCTCTGCGAGGCCTGCGGGCATGTCTGCACGTGCCCGGATTGCAGCGTGTCGCTCACCTTCCACCGCGCCGCCGGGCGGCTGGTCTGCCACATCTGCGGGCATTCGTCGCGCGCGCCGAATGCCTGCCCGAAATGCAAGGACCCGGGGATCCGGCACTCCGGCGTCGGCACCCAGAAAGTCGAGGAGGCGGTGAAACGGATTTTTCCCAAGGCCCGGATCGCGAGGATGGATGCGGATTCAATGACGCGAAAGGATGCCTACCGGGAAACGCTCGGGGCCTTCAAGGAAGGCAAGATCGACATCCTGGTGGGCACTCAGATGATCGCGAAGGGCCTGCACTTCCCGAATGTCACCCTGGTCGGAATCGTCAATGCGGACCTCGGCCTGCACATGCCGGACTTTCGCGCCGGCGAGCGCACGTTCCAGCTTCTCACCCAGGTCGCCGGGCGGGCCGGGCGCGGGGAGATGGAAGGCGAGGTCCTCGTGCAGACATTCACGCCGTTCAGCCCCTCGATCCAGTTCGCGCGGCACCACGACTACGAGGGGTTCATGGACCAGGAAATGGAATTCCGCCGCCAGTTCGGCTATCCGCCGTTCGGGCGCATGGTGATGATCACGCTGCGCGGGACGATGATCGAGCGCGTGCAGTTCTCCGCCGAAACCCTCTCCCGGAAGCTGAAAGCGGCGGCCCCTGCCGACGTCGCAATCGGCGACGCGGTCCCCGCGCCGCTCGAAAAAGCGAAGACCTACCACCGGTTCCATGTGTCCCTGCGCGGGCCATCCTCCGTCCAGCTTTCCCGCCTCGTGAGGGCAACCCTCGACTCCCTGCCGATGCCCGAAGACGTCTTTGTGGCGGTAGACGTGGACCCCTTGCATCTCCTGTAGAAATTTGCAACTGCTCAAGAGGCAAAAAACAATTGACCAATCTATATGTTGTGTTCAAGTGGCCGCATAAACTCCGCTTGCCCACAATATGCGTTGCCCTAAGTGCGGCTCATTGGAAGACAAAGTCATTGATTCCCGCCTTGCCAAAGACGGGGGGAGCATTCGCCGCCGCCGCGAATGTCTGAAGTGCGAGATCCGGTATACGACCTACGAGGAGCTGGAGCGCCTCGAATTGCGGGCCATAAAGCGTGACGGGCGCCATGAGCCGCTCGACCGCCACAAGCTGCTGGGGAGCATCGCGAAAGCCTGCGAGAAGCGCCCGATCGGGCTCGAGGAAATGGAGGAGGCGGTCGAGGAGATCATCCACGACTTGGAGGCGGCCCAAGAGCGCGAAGTCCCGACAAGAACAATCGGGGCCAAGGTGATGGAAAAACTTCATGCCCTCGATCCGGTCGCCTATGTCCGCTATGCCTCGGTCTACCGCCAGTTCCAGGAAATCGGGGATTTCATCGAGGAGATCCAATCGTTCGAAAAGCGCGGAGGAAAAACCCCCGCCCAGCCGGAGCTGTTCAAAGCGTGATCGCCCTCAGAGACAGCCTGCCCCTGGTCCGGTTTCCCGACGGGAGCGTCATGAATTTCGAGCGGGGCTGGCTTTCGGTGGCCCTCGTCCGAGCTGCGGAGTCGGCCGGCTACAAGAAGTGGTGGCTGGCGGATCATGTCACCGAAAGCGTCACCAGCTACCTGGAGCAGGATGTGGCCGACCACGTGGTCGCGATTTGCCGGATCGAACGGGCCGTCCAGTCGGTGCTGCAGGTGATCGGGTATTCCGATGTCGCCCGCCATTTCCGGACGATGCCTCCCCCGGTCCGGATTTCGTTGGTCGAGATCGCGCGCGATGCGGGCGAGGGGTATGAGCTCCTGTTTTTCGAGCTCCTGCGCGCGCGGATCCGCGGGGTGATTTTTTCCGAGACCCAGCAGGTCGAGATCTGCGACCTCCACCGCTGCGTGAAGCTGCTGCGTTCCGCAAAAAACTGGCGGCGCGACTGCTCCGGCCTCCGGGGCGAGATCGTGTCGTTCGTGCGCGGGGAGCTCGGCATGAGCCACCGCGCCCAGGAACTCCACCTCCAACTCTCGTGACCCTGTTCGAAAAAATCATCTCCCGCGAAATTCCCGCAGACATCGTCTTCGAGGACGACCTGTGCCTCGCCTTCCGGGACATTTCCCCCAAGGCACCGACCCACATCCTCGTCGTCCCCAAACGGGTGATCCCCCGCGTGGCGGAATCCGTCCCCCCGGACGCCGGGCTCCTCGGCCATTTGCTCGTCACGGCCGGACGGATCGCCGCGTCCGAAGGCATCGCGGGTTCGGGTTTCCGCCTCGTCATCAACAGCGGGGCCGATGGAGGGGAGACGGTCCCCCACCTCCACGTGCATTTGCTCGGCGGACGCCCGATGGCCTGGCCGCCGGGATAGCTCCCCGATTTTTATCTTCCGGGGGCCGCCTCCAATGCCATCGGATCCCCGTGATCGAGCGCTTTCCGGCAAAGGTGGAAAAAATCCGCCTTCGCCGACACGCGGCGTATGTCGTGAAGGAATTCCCAGCTGATCCCTTCGCCGACAAAGTTCATGTATTTTTTCATTTTCTGGACTTGGGACCGTTCCGGGACATCGTCCGAACAGGAGCATCCGTAGAGGGCTTCGATGTAGCCGAGCACATCCCGGCCCGTCGGACAGGCCACGGGCTTCCCCGCGAAATCATCCCGGATTTGTTGGAAGATCCAGGGGTTGCGGATTGCCCCCCGCCCGATCATCAACCCCTTTGCTCCGGTCATTTCCCAGAGCCTGCGCGCCCCGGCCACGGTGCCGACATTCCCGTTTGCGATGACCGGGCACGGCATGCGCGCGACCGCCTGCGCGATCCGATCCAGGTGGACATGCGGGCCGTATTTCTCGGAAACGGTTCTGCCATGCACGGTCAGCAGATCCAGACGGTGGGACGCGAAGACATCGAGCAGGCGGTCGAACTCCGAGGGATCGGAAAATCCGACGCGGGTCTTGACCGAGAACCGCCCGCGCAGTCCGGCCCTCAATCCCGTCAGGATCTCGTCGATGCGGGCGGGATCGCGGAGCAATCCTCCGCCGGCGCATTTGCGGTAAACCACGGGGGCCGGGCAGCCAAGGTTCAAATCCACGGCCGCGACCGGGTGGCGTTCCAGTTGCTGCGCGCATTTCACCATCCAGGCAACATCGTTGCCGATGATCTGGGCGATGGCGGGCTTGCCGGTGGGATTCTCGGTGATCGAGCGCAGGATCGAACGCTGTGGCCGGTAGCCCTCGGTCACCCGGAAATATTCGGTGAAATACAGGTCCGGCCCGCCATACCCGGCGATGAGTTTCCAGAACCCCCAATCGGTGACGTCCTGCATCGGGGCCAGCGCGAGGAGCGGACGGTCGGCGGGAAAAAGTTCCTTCATGCCCGGGGGGATTGTGCCGCAAGAACTTCAGGATCCTTGCGCCCGCCCTCCCTGATCGCGCAGCCAGGCCGAAAAATATTCCGCCTGATCCTTCAGCGCGGAAATTGCCCCATCGTTCCAGACCACGTGGCTGGATCGCTCGATTTTTCCCGTGACTGGCATCTGGGTCAGGATGATTTTCCGCGCCAAAGCTGCATCCAGCCCACGGGCCGCAAGGCGGGCCTGCTGGATGTCCGGCGAACAGGCGACGGTGATGACGAAATCAAAATGCGGCGCGGCACCGGTTTCAAACAGCAGGGGGATGTCGACAAGCAGGTGGCGATTCCCGGTTTTCGCAAGCTCCGCCGCTTCCAACCACGTCACCCTCACGCGCGGGTGGAGGATCCCCTCGAGGCGGGCCTTGGCCCCCGGATCACTGTAGATGATCCGCCGGATTTCGGCCCGATCCGGCGAGCCGTCCGGATTGAAAGCTCGCGGGGAAATGGATGCCAAAACCTCGGCGCGCACCTCGGGATCCCCCTCGAGCAGGTTCCGGGCGACGGCATCCGCATCCACGGCCTGCGCCGGCAGGATCGGGACGAGCAAATCCCGGAAAGTGGATTTGCCCGAAGCAATGCTCCCGGTGATTCCAATGACAGCCATGAAGCCGAGTATGGGACAATGCCAGGAGCCGCGTCAACAGGAGGCGACGCGGCGGTCGACAGGACCGCAACCGCGATCGTCGGGCACTCCGCCGCACGACCAGAAAACCCTCGCGGCCCCGTCATCATTTCGGGCGCATCCGGATCCGGGTTGCCCCCTTTATTTCTTGACAGATCCCAACCCGACGAGGCTTCCCGCATACCCCGTCATCTCGAGGTATCCTGCGGCTTCGACGGGTTTGGAAATCCTGGTCCCGCTGGCCCGGATGGCTCCCTCCCAATAGGTGACAGGCCTCGCATCGAGCTCCTGTTGGCGGAGACCGGGTTTGATTTCGAGATCCAGATCGAGAGCGCGGACGGTGAGCCGCCACTCCACCGGATAGTTGGCCCCGGTGGTTTCGCTGCGCCACCAGGCAAGCGGCTCCAGCGAAAATCCCGCCTGCCCGATCTGCAGGTCCGACCCGTCTTCAAAAACAAATGTTCCCGAAGAATGCGGGTCCTGTTTGCCATCGTCGGTGCGGATCTGGAACAGCATGAGTTCCGTGCCGTCCTGGAATTGGAGGCTGAACCAATCCCAGCCTTTCTGGTGGGCCGCGAGCTGGTTGCTCGCCCACTCGTGATCGAACCAGCTCGCTCCGGAGACCTCGAAAACCCTCCCGGCAACACTCATGCGCCCCTTCGTCTCCAGGCGCGTCAGCGAATAATAATGCGACGCCCTCCCCTCGCCTTCCGCCTTCTGGCTCACCCCGTTTCTCCCATGCACGACCGGAGTCTTCCGGGCGGCCATCTCCAGTTCGATCGCGATCCCCCCCTCCTTCGCGGCAAGCCGGAAATCATTCTCCCCGGTGCGCTCGCACGTCCAGTCCCCGATCCACGCCACACGCTTCCCCTCGCCGAACCCCGCCTCCCCGAACGCCCCTCGCGAGAGCCTTTGAAAATGATGGAACGCCCCCCCCGATATCTCCGTCACCGCAAAATGCGCAAACTTCACGTCGCCGACAACAAACCGGCTCGTCGCGGCAGCCGCCCCCGGCTCCCTCACCCCCTGCCGGAAAAACGTCAGTTGATACCCGAAATCCGCCCCGTCCGCCGAACGGAGGTTCCCAGTGAAATACCACCACTCCGTCTTGAAATCCGGATGGCTCCCATGATCGTCCGGAAACCGGTATCCCCACCCTTCCAACGCCGGCTTCCACCCCGCGCGCCCCCCCCCGCAAAACACGACGAGAAAAAGGAAAAAGACAACCTTGCGCACCGCCAACTGATACCCGCGACCGGACCGCGCCGTCCACAGGAATGCGACGGGCAAAACGCCCGGCACACACCCTTCAAACAGGCCGCCGGGGAAGCCCTTGCGGGTTTTGATCCCGCCGCGAGGCCGCCACGGCCCCGCAGCCGACGCAACGCGGGGGCTGTCCCCCGCTCATTTTCCCGCGAGCAACGCTCTCTTCGCGATGGCGAGATCCTCGAGTTTCGCGTCGTTGACTTTCGGGTATTGCAGATCGAGCGACGCCAGCGCGTCGATGACGGCGGCGGCCACGACCAAACGTGTGAACCACTTGTTGTCCGCCGGCACGACATACCACGGCGCCTCCTTGGTCGCCGTCTCGCGGATCGTCTCCTCGTAGGCGGCCTGATACCCGTTCCAAAAGCCGCGTTCCTTCATGTCGGCAGACGAGAACTTCCAATTCTTTTCCGGCAACTCGATCCGCTCGAGAAAACGCTTCCGCTGCTCCTCCTTCGAGACGTGGAGGAAAAACTTCCGCACGACGGTCCCATTCCGCGCGAGGTAGCGCTCGAAGGCGCGGATGTCCTGGAAGCGCTCTTCCCAAATGTGTTTCGTCACGCATTTCTCCGGCAATTTCTGCCCCGCGAGAAACTCCGGATGCACGCGCACCACGAGCGTCTCCTCGTAGTAGCTGCGGTTGAAAATCCCGATCCGCCCGCGCTCGGGAAGCTGCTTCTGGCAGCGCCAAAGATAATCGTGGTCGAGCTCCTCGCTCGTCGGTCCCTTGAACGATGACACCTGGCAGCCCTGGGGGTTGATGCCCGACATCACGTGCTTGATCGTCCCGTCCTTCCCCGCCGCATCCATCGCCTGGAAGACCAGCAGCACCGACCACCGGTCCTGCGCGTAAAGTTTGTCCTGCAGTTCCGCAAGCGCCTCCACGCCCGTCTGCAGCGCCTCCTTCGCCCTCGCCTTGTCTTCGGATCTGAAATCCTGCGTGTCGCCCGGGTCCACGTCCCCGAGGCGAAACCCCTTCCCATCCGTGACACGGTAGGGCTTGGATAACCGGTGAGCGGACGCGATGACTTTCTTGGCTTTCATGGCAAGAGGGTGCAGGTCTTGTCTTTTCCGAACGCGGACGTGTGACCGTAACCGTCCGTGACGGCGGGCGCGGAAACGGCAAAGCGGGCGGGAAGTTTGGCAGCAGGCATTTTCACGGAATCGATGGGGGAGGCGATCCGACAGCAAACTCGGATCGCGGCTGTTTGTCACGCCTTATCCGGTTTTCTGCCGCTGGGGCATCACCGAAACCTGCAATGATGAGGGAGGGGGATCTCCGAAGACAAATTGTTGTAGAGGCCCTTGTGTCAAGGGCCTGGAGGATTCACAGGCGGTTGGCACAACCGCCTCCGACATGTCGATAACGCGAGGGAGGGCGAAGCTCCGTCCTGGGATGGCGAAGCTCCGTCCTGGGAGGGCGAAGCTCCGTCTGAGCCGTAATAAATGGGCACGGAGGTTCGCCCTCCCCTCGTTGGCGTGACCGCGGATTTGGGGGAGCACCCGCGACTTGCGCTTTGATGTTCCCCATCTTATTGGTTCTTCCCTCATGTCACACCGCTTCGAAACCCTCTCCTTGCACGCGGGCCAGGCCCCGGATCCGACGACCGGATCGCGCGCTGTCCCGATCTACCAGACCACCTCGTATGTCTTCAAAAGCACCGAACACGCCGCGAACCTTTTTGCGCTGAAAGAATTCGGGAACATCTACACGCGGCTCATGAACCCGACGACGGATGTCTTCGAGCAGCGGATGGCGGCGATCGAGGGCGGCACGGGCGCGCTGGCGGTCGCGTCCGGCCAGGCGGCCACGACGCTCGCGCTGCTGGCGGTCACGCAAGTCGGGGACGAAATCGTCTCGGCGAACAACCTCTACGGCGGATCCTACCAGCTCTTCCACTACACGTTTCCGAAGCTGGGGAGACATGTGGTCTTCGTGGATTCCGGAGATCCCGAGGCCTTCCGCAGGGCGATCACCCCGAAAACCCGCGCGATCTACGCGGAGACGATCGGCAACCCAAAACTCGACGTGCCGGATTTCGCGGCGATCTCGAAAATCGCGCACGCGGCCGGGATCCCGCTCGTCGTGGACAACACCGTCGGCGTCGGGCTGGTGAAGCCGATCGACCACGGCGCGGACATCGTCGTCCTCTCGGCCACGAAATACGTCGGCGGCCACGGCACGTCGATCGGCGGCGTGATCGTGGACTCCGGGAAATTCAAGTGGGACAACGGGAAATTCCCGGAATTCACCGAGCCCGACCCGAGCTATCACGGCCTCGTCTTCTGGGACGCCCTCGGCAACGTGCCCGGCATGGGAAATGTCGCGTTCATCCTGAAAGTGCGCGTCCAGCTCCTGCGCGACATCGGCGCGGCGCTCAGCCCCTTCAACGCGTTCCAGTTCCTCCAGGGCCTCGAAACCCTGCCGCTGCGGATCCGCCAGCACTCGGAAAACGCGCTCGCCGTCGCCAGACATTTGAAAGGCCACCCGGCGGTCGCCTGGGTGGTCTACCCCGGCCTCGAGGACAGCCCGGGCCACGCCACCGCCGCAAAGTATCTGCGCGGCGGATTCGGCGGCATCGTGGGCTTCGGGATCAAAGGAGGGCTCGTCGCGGGGAAAAAATTCATCGACTCGGTGAAGCTGTTCTCGCACCTCGCCAACATCGGCGACGCGAAAAGCCTCGTCATCCACCCAGCCTCGACCACCCACCAGCAGCTCACGGCGGACGAACAGGAATCCACAGGCGTCACGCAGGATTACATCCGGCTCTCGGTCGGCATCGAAAACATCGCCGACATCCTCGCCGACCTCGACCAGGCACTCGATGCCGCGAAATAACCCCCCGGTCCGTCAGGCGGAAAATGACACCGGTCAGTCCCCATTTTTTACAGGCCGATCCTTGCTTTGGGGCATGGCCGGGATAAACTCGACTCATGTTTGCGGAACTTGACGTGAAGGCGCTCTCGAAAGTCGAAAAGCTGCGGCTGATCGAAACTCTCTGGGCGGATTTGACGGGGGATGCCTCCGAAATCACCTCTCCCCCATGGCACCAGGAGGCTCTCCGTGAAACCGAGCGACTCCACGCCGAAGGCAAGGCGTCTTTCTCCGATTGGAGTGAGGCCAAAGAGCGGATTCGTGCGGCGGTTTCGGGACGGTGAAAATCCGGGTTCTCGATCTTGCGGAGCGCGACCTGCAAGCGGGTTTCTTTTTTTATGAGGCCCAGCAACCCGGTGTCGGGGATTATTTTCTCGATTCGATGTATTCTGAAATTGAATCCCTTCTTCTCTACGCGGGAATTCACAAGCCGGTCTTTGGCTACCATCGACAGCTTTGCAGACGATTCCCGCATGCCATTTACTACAACGTGGATGGCGATAAAATTGCCATCTGGCGGGTGTTGGATTTGCGCCGTGATCCCACATGGATTGCCGACCAATTGAGGTCATCGTCATGAATCAGCTTCGCGACGACAAACCGACGACGCTTGGAACAAGGAGAACTCATGCCGCGAAATAACCCCCGGTCCGTCGGGCGCGTGCGCACGCAGTTTTTCCACGAAAAGGGAAAGTTCGGCATGCGGTGCGGGGCTTCCCTGAACGGCTTCACGCTCGCCTACGAGACGTATGGGAAGCCGGACGCCTCGCGTTCGAACGCGATCCTGGTTTTCCACGCGATGACCGGCAGCCAGCACGCAGCCGGCATCAACGCGGATGTCCCCGGCCTCGACGGGCGATGGACCGACGAAATGCATGTGGGCTGGTGCGATGACTTCATCGGGCCAGGCAAGGCTCTGGACACACGGAAATTTTTTGTCATCTGCGCCAACTACCTCGGCGGATGCTACGGCTCGACCGGCCCCGCCTCGAAAAAAGGCCGCAGGCGCTGGGGGGCGGATTTTCCCGTGATCCGTGTGGCCGACATCGTGGACTCGCAGATCCGGCTGCTCGACCACCTGCGCATCGGGGTTCTCCACGCGGCCATCGGGGCCTCGATCGGCGGATACCTCTGCCTCAGCCTCGCAACCAGGCATCCGGAGCGCGTGAAGATCGTCATCCCCATGGCGGTGGGACCCGAGACCACCGTCCTGCAGCGGCTGATGAATTTCGAGCAGATCACCGCCATCGAGCTCGATCCCGCATTCCGCAGCGGGTCCTACGACCCGAAATCCCCGCCGCGCGACGGTCTGGCAGCGGCGCGCAGGATCGCGCACAAAACATTCGTCTCGCTCGAAGACCTCCACGACCGCGCCCGCGGCGAAGTCAGCTACCACGGCACCCCGCCGTTCGGATGGTATGAGATGAACCACCCGGTGGAATCCTACCTCCTGCACCAAGGGCGGAAATTCGTCTCCCGCTTCGACGCGAACACCTACCTGCGGATCCTCGATGCCTGGCAGTGGTTCGACCTGCCGCAGGAGGCGGGAGCCGATGGCTTCGGCGATCTTTTCTCCCGCTGCAAGGGGCAGCGGTTCCTCGTTTTCAGCATCGACTCCGACGCCTCGTTTCCGCCCGCCGAACAAGGGCATCTGGTAAAAATGCTGGAAGCGGCGGACGTCCCCGTCACCTGGATCACCGTCCACTCCGGAAAAGGCCACGACTCGTTCCTCCTCGAACCGGCTCTCTTCACCCCCCACATCTCCCAGATCCTCGGCTGAGCACCGCTTCCCGATGACCTGATTTCCACGATGAAACCTTCCGCCAAACCGGATGCCACCCCGTCAAGCCATGTGGGGGGACAGCCCCAATCCGCGCGTAACGCCAACGATGGGAGGGCGAACCTCCGTGTGAGCCCATTTATTACGGCTCAGACGGAGCTTCGCCCTCCCAGGACGGAGCTTCGCCCTCCCTCGCGTTATCGACA